>DATMIP010000065.1:0-11924 GCA_035554515.1 Sphingomonas sp.
AATGGGGCTGCCGTGCGACAAGCACCACCATGAGGTGGCCGCCGCGCAGCACGAGCTCGGCCTGACCTTCGGCACGCTCGTCACCACCGCCGATCGCATGCAGATCTACAAATATGTCGTTTGGCAGGTGGCGCAGGCCTATGGCAAGACGGTCACCTTCATGCCGAAGCCGATCGCCAAGGATAATGGCTCGGGCATGCACACCCATATGTCGATCTGGGACGGCGGCACGCCGCTGTTCGCCGGCAACGGCTATGCGGGCCTCTCTGACATGTGCCTCTTTTTCATCGGCGGCGTGATCAAGCATGCCAAGGCATTGAACGCGTTCACCAACCCGACCACCAACAGCTACAAGCGGCTGGTGCCGGGCTACGAGGCGCCGGTGCTGCTGGCTTATTCGTCGCGCAACCGTTCGGCCTCGTGCCGCATCCCCTATGGCGCGGGTGCCAAGGCGAAGCGGGTCGAGTTCCGCTTCCCCGACGCGATGGCCAACCCTTATTATTGCTATGCCGCCCTGCTGATGGCGGGCCTCGACGGAATCGAGAACAAGATCCATCCCGGCGAGGCGATGGACAAGAACCTCTACGATCTGCCGCCCGAGGAGCTCAGCCTGGTTCCGACCGTCTGCGCGTCGCTGCGCGAGGCACTCGACAGCCTGGCGGCCGACCATGCCTTCCTGCTCAAGGGCGGCGTGTTCACCGAGGACCAGATCGAAAGCTATATGGAGCTGAAGTGGCCGGAAGTCGCCCGCTGGGAGATGACCCCGGCACCGGTCGAATTCGACATGTATTATTCCGCCTGACCGATTCTCCAGGTCGAACGGGAAAGGCCCGGAGGGAAACCTCCGGGCCTTTTGCTTGCGCGGATCGGGGTCAGGCGGGCCGCGACCACAGATCCCAGATCGGGAATATCTCGATGCCTCCCTTGCCGAAGCGCGTCCCGAGATGTGCCTCCGGATGCAGGCGGGCAATCTCGACCGCCTGGTCGGTCGTCTCGGCCTCAACGATGAAGAAGGCGCTGACGGGCTCGGGATCATCGTGATAAGGTCCGTCTTCGATCAGAACCGCCCCATCTGCTGCCGCGCGCAGCACTTTCGCGTCGTCTGGCGTCGTCAGGGAACCAATCAGGGCGACCTGGCCGCTTTCGCGCAGTGCCGCGTCGTGCGGCGCGCACAATAGAGCAATCTTCCTGAAATCATCGGGTGTCAGCCGAGCGTAAGCCGCCAACTCGTAGCGGCACAGACACAGAAATTTCACGTCGATTCTCCGGTTGCGGTCGCACGCGGGATCAGAAGCGATAAGAGAGCGCGAGTCCGGCGGTGATCTGGCCGCGGCTGCCCACCTGCTCTACAATGGGGCTGTCCGAAGCTTCGGAAGTCAGCCGCGAATAAGCGAGCCGCGTGAGGAGGCCCCAGCGACGGGCCAAGCGGTAATCGAGCGTGGCGCCGATTGTGCCTGCTTCCAGCGCGCCGGACGGGCTGTAAGGCACGAATCCCGTGTGGTGCGCCATGGTATCGTCAACCCCGAAATAGGTGCGCATGAAGCCTTTGCTCGCATATCGGAGCTGGACGTCGCCGGTGAGACGGACGCGCCCCACGGTGAGCAGGCCGTAGCTTGCGCCGGCGGCGACGATCATTCCATCATGGGTCCCGCTGACGTCGCGCAGGATCGCAAGATCGAACCGCACGCGCGGCTCGCCCTGTCCGTCCTTCATCAGGCCAAGCTCGGCGAAGCCACCGGCTTCGATCGCGGTATCAATGCGGGGCAAACGGACCTCGCGATCGAATGCCGTGGATTTGCGCGCCAATCGCAGGTTGAGCGCCGGGCCAAAGGACAGGGCTCCCGCGTGCAGCAACCCGGCGCGGACGGACGTTCCCTGCACGTCGATGGTCGACCGCCCAAAAGAGAGATGGGCAACGACGAAAGGGATTGGCTGGTATCGGTCGCTTCCGTCGAAGCGCGGCGCCACCCCCGGGCCGAAGGCGACCAAGCCATGCAATCCGGCCGTGGCGGGCGTCGCGGTCTGGGCGAACGCGGCGCTGCCGCCACAGGCGGCAACCGCGGCGCAAACGGCTTTCCAGGCCGTAAAGCCGGAACCGGAGAATCGTCGATCAAGCAAGCAAAGCATGGGCCACCTCGGATGTTGTCGTGGCCAACATATCCACCTATGTTGCCATCGTCAACATAGGCAAGGTGGTGATAATTGCCCGGATCAGACGTAGGGACGTGCGCCGATGCCTGACTGAAAAACCGATACGGCCTCTTCCACGACGAGGTCCGCAAGGTCGCTGCCCGCGCCGCCGTCATTCATTGGGCTGAGCAGCTCGACCAGCCCATGGACCAGCGCCCAGGCGGCGTGGGCGCGGATGTGGCTCGCCGGGTGGGTCCCGCCAACGGCGGCGAGAAGAAGCTGGAAGGCGGACTTGGCCTCCGCTGCCAGCGACGGATGGCGCGAGCGTTCGATTCCGCTGTCGAACATCACCCGATACAATGCATGGTTACGCATACCGAACCGGACATAAGTCCGTCCGAGGCGCGCGACCAATTGATCCGGCGGCCCCTCCCGCTCGCCCGCCATCGCGCTTTTCAACTCGCCGAAACCGATCTCGGCGAGTGCGGCAAGCAAAGCCTCACGCGACGAAAAGTGCCGTGACGGCGCATTGTGCGACACGCCCAGGCTCCGGGCAAGCTCACGCAAGCTGATCGATTCGGGACCCGCCAGTTCGATCTGGCGACGCGCGGCCTCCAGCAGACGGTTACGAAGGTCACCGTGATGATAGGCGCGGCGACTGGAAGGGGGCGATGTGCGCATCCTTGCATCACATGTCCATCGTCGTCCCTCTTGACAACATGCTTCGTGCAATCGATGTTGCTATCGACAACATTGGAGTCGAAAATGACCGGGGATGTTCACGGATCCCGGCGCGCTGTGCTGAAGGCGGCAGCGGCCGGAAGCGCGGGTTTGATCGCCGGAGGACTTGCCGGGGCGGCCGCGACACAAGCCGTTCGACCGGCCGCCGCACCGATCGTGCATGCGCGCCGCTTCGGCGGAAAAGTGGTGCTGATCACCGGGGCGACATCGGGGATCGGCGCGGCCGCCGCGCGGCAATTTGCGGCGGAAGGCGCGAAAGTCGGCTTTTGCGGCCGACGCAGCGAGCGCGGCGCCCAGGTCGAGCGCGAGATACGCGCCAGCGGGGGCGAGGCCTTCTACGTCCGCGCCGATGTCCGCGACGAGCAGCAGGTCAAAGCTTTCGTCGACCGCGTCGCCGGTCGTTACGGCGGCCTGGACGTATGCTTCAACAATGCCGGCATAACGATCGAAAAGCCGCTCGAACAGATGAGCGCCGCCGAATGGGACGATGTGCAACACACAAATTTGCGCGGGAATTTCTATGCGCTCAAACACGAAATTCCCTGGCTACGGCGGCGCGGCGGCGGCGTGATCGTAGTAACGTCATCCTCCAACGCGATCGCGACGAGCGGCAAGCGCGGGGCCTATGCCAGTTCCAAGCGCGGGCTGATCGGTTTCGTCCAGGCCGCCGCACAGGAGCTGGCCGACGATAATATCCGTATCAACGCGCTGGTGCCGGGGACGACCGACACCGAACTCGTACGCCGCAGCGCGGGCATGATGAACGCGCCGGATGCGGTATGGCAGGCGGCGGCGGCGCTCTGGGCGCGCAACAATGTCCCCGTCGCGAAACGAATGGCCCGTCCCGAGGAAATCGCCGCTTTCGCGCTGGGGCTGGCATCGTCCGAATATCCCTATCTTACCGGCTCCGCTCTGGTGATCGACGGCGGCAAGACGACGCATGCGTGATGACCGGTCGGGGTCGTACGCTATGGGGCGCCTGCTTGTTTCGCATCGGGAGGACTGGTCGCGGCGGCCGTCGGCGCGGATGCGGCGATATGCGACAGAAGCCGCGTTTCAGCGAAGATTGCCGCGTAGGGCATGATGACTTTGACTGAACCTCATCAACTCAGTCGATAGCGCTGCGTAAACATTCCCGTCATCGCAGCCAAGGCTGGGGATCCATCCCGTCGGCCGGAGCAAGCGCGATAGCAGCTAGCGCCCCATTAGCGGATGAATGGCACGAGTTCGGAGGCGGCCGATTGTTGCTATTCATTTTTTCGGCGCAGTATCAAACTGCTAATGGTGGCCATGACCGCCGCTGTGACCGCCGTGAGCGACTTCGTGTCCTCCGTTGTGTGCCGGCCCCTCGACTGACCCGGATGAGACCGCAAAAACATCGGAAACGCTGAAGCCTACGTCGCCATGGAAATGCATGTCAGCAATGTACGCGCGCATTGCATCGTAGTCGCAGGTTTCGCCGAGATCACGGTGAAACTGGTCAAAGGTTTCGCGCGAAGAGAAGATAGCCACAGCATAGCAGGAGAATTCGCTATTGAGACCTGCTGTTTCGACCGCTCTTCTCACCTGCTGAGGCGTATAAGACTGCGCATAGCCATAATGCTTGGAGAGGATCCGAGGGAGCTTGCGTGTGTAGGCGCTAACTGCGCGGGCCTTCACAAAAGATCGGAGCAACTGGCTTATCAGTATACACCCACCCCTTTATGGATCAGTCTCCAAACAGGCCTTAGCTCAAACCAGCTTTGATCGTCGAACGAAGGATGACGATCTTCAAGCTAACACAGCGAGCTACTGCCGCAAATACTCCCTTGGCCCGAATGTCCGCCTTCGTCCTGCACCTCTCAAAAGCGGACTGGCAGGAAACACCCAGAGCCGGTCGTTCATGACGTTGTTCAACACGAGATTGGCCGCAAACGCCGTCGGCGGCCCGAATGTCCGGCTCCCGACGACGAGAAATGGAACCGGAAGTCGGTCTTAAAGCAGTTTGCCAATTCACCGCGGAGTCGCATTATTGCACAAACGCGATGCGGCGGGACCAGGGAGATTCGCCATGCCTTACGTCACCACGACCGACGGGACCGAGCTGTTCTACAAGGATTGGGGCGCCAGGGACGCGACGCCGATCTTCTTCCATCACGGCTGGCCGCTGAGCGCGGACGACTGGGACAATCAGATGATGTTCTTCCTGGGCAAGGGCTTTCGCGTGATCGCTTATGACCGCCGTGGCCATGGGCGCTCGACCCAGGCCGATACCGGCAACGAGATGGACACTTATGCCGCCGACGTCGCGGCGGTGACCGATCATCTCGATCTCAAGGGCGCGATCCATGTTGGCCATTCGACCGGCGGCGGGGAGTGCATTCATTATGTCGCGCGCGCCAAAGCGGGCCGCGTGGCCAAGGCCGTCCTGATCGGCGCAGTGCCGCCCGTCATGCTCAAGTCGGACAAGAATCCGGGCGGTCTGCCGATCGAGGTGTTCGATCAGATCCGCGAGCAAACGGCGACCAACCGGGCGCAATTCTATATCGATCTCCCGACCGGCCCCTTCTACAGTTTTAACCGGCCCGGGGCGAAGATCATCCAGGGCGCGATCGACAATTGGTGGCGCCAGGGGATGATGGGCGGCATCAAGGCGCAGGTGGACTGCGTGAAGGCTTTTTCCGAAACCGACTTCACCGAGGATTTGAAGTCGGTCGATGTCCCCGTGCTGCTGATGCATGGAACCGACGACCAGATCGTGCCGATCGCCGATTCTGCGCTGATCGGGATCACGCTGCTCAAGCATGGCACGCTCAAGACCTATGAGGGCTTCCCGCACGGGATGTGCACCACCGAGCCCGACACGATCAACGCCGATCTGCTCGCGTTCATCCAGGCCTGACGCTTTACAAGCTGCCCCGATCGGCCATGCTGGCCGGTATGACCGGGACCAGCACGGCTCGTGGGAGCATATTCGCCGTACTGGCGCTGGCGGCGCCGGCAGTCGCCGGACCGCGCGGCGATGCCTGGTGGCATCATGTCCAAATATTGGCGGCCGACGACATGCGCGGGCGGCAGACCGGCTCCAACGATTATCTGCGCGCGGCTGACTATGTAATCGGTCGATTCAAGGCGCTTGGCCTTCAGCCGGCAGGCAGCGACGGTTTTCTGCAGCCGGTCGATCTGATCGAACAAAGCTTCGATCCCGCCCAAACGGCGTTATCGCTCAGCGGCGGCGGCCTGCCCGAGCCGCTACGCGCACCGGACGACATGATCATTTCTGCGGGCGGCGGACCCGCGCCGGAAAGCATCGACGCGCCGCTCGTGTTCGCGGGTTATGGGCTCGGCATCGCCGAGGCGGGGCATGATGATTTTGCTGGGCTCGACCTGCGCGGCAAGATCGTGGTCGTGATCGCCGGCGGACCGCCGGAGATCTCCGGCGCGCTCAAATCCAACGCCCGATCGGAGCGCGCGCGGCGGTTGGCCGAGGCCGGTGCGGTCGGCATGATCTCGCTCGTCCCGCCCGGCCAGATCGAGATACCCTGGCCAAGCCGGATGGCGCTTTCCGGCCAGCCCGCAATGTATCTTGCCGACAGCGCCCTGCGCGACATGAAGACGCCATTTTTCAGCGCATTGATGAACACAGCGCGATCGGAGACGTTGTTCGCGGGCTCCGGCCATAGTTTCGCTGAGATGGCCGCGCTCGCCGACGCCTCCCGACCGGTTCCGACCTTCGCTCTGGCGCGGCGGCTGAGCGTGAAACTGGGCCCGATCCGCAGGCCCGTTCGCTCCGCCAATATCATCGCCCGCCTGCCCGGCCGCGATCCCAAGCTGGCGGGCGAGAATGTCGTGATCTCCGCCCATCTCGACCATCATGGCGTCCAGACACCGGTCCATGGCGATGCGATCTATAATGGCGCGATGGACGATGCGGCGGGCGTCGCCACTGCGATCGAGATCGCGGCCAAGCTCCGCCGCGATCATGCGCGGCCCAGGCGATCGATCCTGTTCGCGATCGTCACCGCGGAGGAAAAGGGTCTGCTCGGGTCGCATTATTTCGCGATGAACCCCACGGTGCCCCGATCGTCGATCGTCGCCGATCTCAATTTCGACATGCCGCTGCCGCTATGGAAGCTCACCAGCGTGATCGTGCTCGGGCGGGAGGAAAGCAGCCTTGTGGTTCAGGCGCAGGAAGCCGCCACCGCGGCGGGGCTCGCGCTGGTTTCCGATCCGCTGCCCGATCGCAACAGCTTCGTCCGCTCCGATCAATATAGTTTCATCCGCGCGGGCATCCCTTCGGTCGCGTTCAAATTCGGCTTCGTCCGGGGCACGCCCGAGGAGACGATCGAGAAGAATTGGCGTGCGACGCGCTACCATGCCCCGTCGGACGATCTGAACCAGCCGGTCGAAAAGGAGGAAGCGGTCAAGCTGAACGACTATGTCGCCGACATGGCCCTGCGCGTCGCCAATGCGCCGTCGCGGCCCGCATGGTCCGACACCAGCATTTTCAGGCGCTTCGCCGCAGCTGTGCGTTAGCCCCTCCTTGAGCCCCTCCCTTAAAGGAGAGGGGCTCAAGTGAAATCCTCCCCTGAAGGGGAAGGGCTTGCGCTACGCCCCCCTGAACACCCGGCCTAACAAGGTGCGGTCGTGCAGGATCGCGCGGGCGGCATTGTGCCCGGGCGCGCCGGTCACGCCGCCACCCGGGTGTGTGCCGGCGCCGCACATATAGAGGCCGGGAATCGGCCCGCGATAGGCGGCGTTGCCCAATATCGGGCGCGCGGCCCACAATTGATCGAGCGACATGTGGCCATGCATGATGTCGCCGCCGATCAGCCCGAATATGCGTTCGAGGTCGAACGGTGACAAAATCTGACGGCCGAGCACCGATTTGCGGAATCCCGGCGCCCATTGCTCGACCGTGTCGATGATCAGATCGGCCGCTGTTTCGCGCGCATCGTCCCACGATCGGCCATCGGGCAGAACCGGCGCGAATTGCTGGCAGAAAAGGCTGGCGACATGCTTGCCCGCGGGCGCGAGGCTGTCGTCGACGGTCGAGGGGATCAGCATCTCGACGATCGGCGCCTTCGACATGCCGGTCGCGCGCGCATCGGTGAAGGCCTGGTCCATATAATCGAGCGTCGGCGCGAGGATGATGCCCGACTTCAGATGATCACCGGGCTCGGGCAGCGCGCTGAACCGCGGAAGTTCGGACAAGGCCACATTCATGCGTAACGTGCCCGATCCGACCTTATACCCCTTCACCCGCCGCGCGAAATCGGGATCGAGATCGCCGGGATCGACCAGCCGATCGTAGAGCAGACGCGGCCCGACATTGGCCGCCACGATCGCCGCGCGATGCTCGTTTCCGTCTTCCAGTCGCACGCCGACCGCGCGCCCCCGTTCGACCAATATCCGCGCGACGGGGGCGTCGGTGACAATCTCGACCCCCGCTTCCTCGCATGCCCGGCGCATCGCCTGCGTGATTGCGCCCATCCCGCCGATCGCATGGCCCCAGGCGCCCTTATTGCCGTTGACCTCCCCGAAGACGTGGTGGAGCAGGACATAGGCCGAGCCGGGCGTGTCGGGGCTCGCATAATTGCCGACGATCGCATCGAAACCGAACGCCGCCTTGACCGCCTCGCTCTCGAACCAGCCGTTGAGGAAATCGCGTGCCGACTTGGTGAAAAGATCGAGCAGGTCGCGCTGGCGAGCGATCGGCATTCGGGCAAGCCGCCCGCCCTGGTTGAGCGCGGCCAGCATCGCCGGCGCGCCGCCGCCGGCATTGGGCGGGATCCTGAGCGCCAGATCGCGCAGCACGTCCGCCACGCCGTCGAGCATCGCATAATAAGCGGGCAGCGCCGCGGCGTCGGCCTTGCTGAACTTGGCGAATTCGGCCTGCGTCCTGTCCAGCCCGCCACCGACCAGCAGATAGCCACCATCGGGCTGCGGAAGGAAATTCGAATAAGGGCGGTCGACGATGCGCAGACCGCGCGCGTGCAGCCCCATATCGGCGATGACCTTGGGCTGGAGCAGGCTGACCGTGTAGCTTGCCACCGAATTGCGGAAGCCGGGGTGAAATTCCTCGGTCACCGCCGCGCCGCCGACCACGCCGCGCCGTTCGAGCATCCGTACTGTCAGCCCCGCTTTCGCGAGGTAGAAAGCGCAGACGAGGCCATTGTGGCCTGCACCCACAATCAATATCTCAGGCTTCACGAAAGCTCCGGCGCGCTAGAGGAATATCCGTGTACCAATTTGACATCGCCGCCGGAAGCAAGGCCGACTTATACCGGGACCTGCTGGGGGCGTTGGACGGGCTGACCGCCGGCGAGCCCGATCCGATCGCGAACATGGCCAATGCCGCCGCCTTACTGTGGGAATATCTGCCCGATCTCAACTGGGCCGGCTTCTACCGCAATGTCGGCGGCGAACTGGTGCTCGGCCCATTTCAGGGCAAGGCCGCCTGCATCCGCATCCCATTCGGGACAGGCGTGTGCGGTGCGGCCGCCGCGACGCAGGAAACCCAGCTGGTGGAGGACGTCCATGCCTTCCCCGGCCACATAGCGTGCGATGCCGCATCGGCATCCGAGCTGGTCGTGCCGATCATGATCGATGGCGAATTGCTGGGCGTGCTGGATCTCGACAGCCCGACGCGTGGGCGGTTCGACCAGGAAGATCAAGCGGGGTGCGAGGCGCTGGTGGCGCTGCTGGCGCCGAGGCTCCTCTAAAATCCTCCCCGGCACGGGGAGGGGGACCGCGCCGCGAAGCGGCGTGGTGGAGGGGGCTCGCCGCGAGCGTTGTGTCCAGCCGAACTCCCCCTCCACCATGCTGCGCATGGTCCCCCCTCCCCATTTCATGGGGAGGAGCTCAGGGCCTAATCGACCAATCCCGCGCCCAAGATGGTCAGCAATTTCACGTCCATGAACAGTCCCTGCGCGCGCTTGGCGGCGACGAAAGCCGGCACCTGGGCGATGGGCACGCGATGGACGATGATGTTCTCGCCTTCCTCGCCTCCGCCTTCGCCGATTTTGGTGAGGCCGGTTGCGCGCACCAAACTGAATGTTTCCGACACCATGCCGGGCGAAGACGCGAATCGGCCCAAAATCTCGAGCTTCGCGGCGCGATAGCCGGTCTCTTCCTCAAGCTCGCGCGCGGCGGCGAGCTCGATCGCCTCGCCGTCGGTGAGGTCGCCCACCAGCCCGGCGGGCAGCTCGAGGCACGGACCCCCGAGCGGCACGCGATACTGCTCGACCAGCAGGATATCACCATCGACCAGCGCCAGGATGACGGCGGCATGGATGGAGCGCGCGCGCCCGACATATTCCCAGCTGCCCCAGCGGCGCACGGTGATATATTTCCCCTGCCACATGATTTCGGGGAGGCCGGGCTGCGGTGCGCTCATAGCTCGATCAACCGGTCAGGCATTTCGTTGGGATCCGTTCCGGTAAAAGGGAAATGGACCGCGAGCACCGCGCCGATCCGCTCGATCGCCGCCGCCATGCCGTCGCCCGGCCGTTTGTCGCGCATCGCCGCAACCAGCGCCGCCATCGCCTCGCCCCACACTTCCTGCGGCGCCTTGGCGTGGATCGCCGCATCGGCGACGATCTCGGCGCGCCGCTCCGCCAGGCTGAGATAGAGCAGGACGCCCGTGGTGCTGAGCGTCCGCTGCTCGGTTCCCGCGCGGAACAGCATCAGCGCACGACGGCGTACGCGGCGTTCGCGCGTGGCGGCCGGCGTCAGCGCAATGCGGATCGACGGAATGCCGAACAGATAGCGCGCGACCAGGAAGACGAAGATGCACTTCACCACCAGCAGAGTGAGCATGAAGCGCAACGACGGCGCCTCCCATCCCGTCAGGAGCGACGCACTCCATTCGAGCAGATGCGGCCAGGCCGCGCTGATCGCGAGCGGGAACAGCCCCGCGAGCAAGGCCCAGTGGAGCACGACGTCATTATAGCTATCGGACGACTGGGCGACGATCGCGTTGATCTCGCCATCGGTCTGCGCCTCGGCCGCGCCGATCGCCGCGGCCACCTTCGCGCTGTCTTCGGGGTTCATCCGCATCACCAACTCCCCGAAGCGCCGCCGCCGCCGAAGCTGCCGCCGCCACCGCCGGTGAAGCCGCCGCCGCCCCAGCCGCCACCACCGTCACTGTCGCCGCCGCCACCGCCCCACGGCGAACCGCCGCCCCATGATGAGCTGTTGCCGCTATTGCGGGTCAACTCACTCGCCGCCCACAGCCAGATCGGCCAGTCACTGCCGCTCCCGCTGCCCCGCCGATAGCGTCGCCCGTGATGGCGGCCGATGCTCGACAGGAGCACGAAGCCGATGATCACCAGCCAGAGGATCGCGCCGAACGGAATGCCGCCGCCATTGCGCTTGCGCGCGTGGGCCTTGTCATATTCGTCTTTGGCGGCCGCAGCCTTCGCCTTAGCCTGATCGTCGGGCAGGCTCAATTGCTGGGCCAGCGCATCGGCACCCGCTTCGATGCCGCCCGCCATGTCACCGGTTTTGAAAGCGGGTATTATCCGTGTCTGGATGATCAGGCTCGACAGAGCATCGGTCACGATCGGCTCAAGCCCGTAGCCCACCTCGACGCGCACTTTGCGTTCCTTGGGGGCGACGATCAGGATTGCGCCATTATCCGCACCCTTCAGGCCCACCGCCCAGGCCCGACCTAGCCGATAGCCATAATCGGCGATGTCATATCCCTGCAGGTCGGGAATCGTCGCCACCACCAATTGATGATTGGTCTGCTGTTGCAGCGCCTGCAGCTTGCTCTCCAGCGCGGCCTTGCGATCAGGAGGCAGGACGTTGGCGGCGTCGGTGACGAGGCCGGTGAATTGGGGGAAGGTCTGGGCGAGCGCCGCCGATGGCAGGAAAAGAGCCAGGAACGCGACGAGCGCCACGAAAAGCCCTCTCCCCTTGCGGGAGAGGGCTGGGAGAGGGGTCGCGCGCGATAGCGCGCCGGGAATTCCCGTTCCGGGGCATCGAGCCCCGTCGCGCGCGCCCCTCTCCCTGGCCCTCTCCCACAAGCATGTCCTGAGCGACGCCGCAGGCGGCATCGAAGGGGGGAG
>DATMIP010000066.1:0-8280 GCA_035554515.1 Sphingomonas sp.
GCCGCTTCACCTTTACGCCCCTGAGCGGCTCGGTCAGGATGCCGGCCGATTTCATCGTCGCCGGTAGCACCGGGCCGGCCGCCGCGCGCAGGCGCGCATGCTCCGCGCGTAAATCTTCCTCCGCCTTTTGATAATGGACGCCATGTCGGGCCTCGATGTCGCCCGGGCGCATACGGGCGCCAAGCTGCCGGTATCGATCGACCAGATAGTCGGCACCGAGATATTTGTAATGGAGCAGGTCAAATAGTGGTCGCGCGGGTCTGACGACATGCCCGGTCGGTAGCGCCTTGTGTCGGCCAGGCCCGTAGTTGATCTCCTGGATCGCGTTCGGATTGAAGATCGCGACCTTGCTCATCGCCACGCTGTGAACGCCCGCCGGCACCGTGACCGCCAACGGCCCCTGCCGCGGAAATTCGTCCGCCACCATTTCCCATCCGCGCGTGTCGATCACGGTAATCCCATCGCGGCGTGCGGTCGATAAGGCCGCGCGCGGGCTTTCGTGATGGACCAGCTCGTCAATGTTCACGACAATGACGAAATCGGCGGCGTTGCGGGATTCTTTCCATCCTTCGCAATAAAACCGGCGGGCGCGCTCCACGAACGAGTCGCCTCCGCTGTTGAATTTCCTGATGACGACATCCGGTTGTCGGGAAAGAAATTCAAACGACCCGTCGTCAGAACCGTCGTCGGCAAGGTAGAATTTGTCGACAAAGGGCCGATAATGTTCGAGAAAAAATGGCAAGAGGGGGAGCTCGTTCCATACGAGCGCATAAAGATGGACCGAAGGATCGGACATTACGATCTCCTATCGGGAACAGGATGCCGCTGTAAATGTCAGCGGCTGATGAAACAGCCGTCCCTCGCCTGATCTCTCAGGCGTCGATCGCGTCTTCCTCAACCGCTGCGGCATTAGCCTGGATGAAGGCGAAGCGGTGTTCCGGATTCTTGCCCATCAGCCGCTCGACCAGATCGCGCGTGCCCGCGCGCTCCTCATATTCCTGCGGAAGCGTAATCTTGATGAGCGTGCGGCTCTTCTTGTCCATCGTGGTCTCGCGCAGCTGCTGAGGGTTCATTTCGCCAAGACCCTTGAACCGCGCTACCTCCACTTTCTTGCCCTTGAACTCATTCGCCTCGATCCGGGCGCGTTCCACGTCGTTCATCGCGTAGAGGCTCTTGCCGCCGGTCGTGAGGCGATAGAGCGGCGGCTGCGCGAGGAAGACGCGGCCGTCGCGCACGATCGGGCCCATTTCCTGAAAGAAGAAAGTCATCAGCAGGGTCGCGATATGTGCGCCGTCGACATCGGCGTCGGTCATGATCACGATGCGCTCATAGCGAAGCAGGGCGGGATCGCATTTGTCGCGCACGCCGCAACCGAGCGCGAGCGTGAGATCGGCAATCTCCTGATTGCCCCTTATCTTGTCGGCGGTGGCGCTGGCGACGTTCAAAATCTTGCCGCGGATGGGCAGGATCGCCTGAGTTTTGCGGTCGCGCGCCTGCTTGGCCGAGCCGCCCGCGCTGTCGCCTTCGACGATGAACAATTCGGTGCCGTCGGGATCGTCATTGGCGCAATCGGTAAGCTTGCCGGGCAGGCGCAATTTGCGTCCCGAGGTGGCGGTCTTGCGCTTCACGTCGCGCTCGGCCTTACGCTTCAGGCGTTCGTCCATCCGATCGAGCACGAAACCGAGCAAAGCGCGCCCGCGCTCCATATTGTCCGACAGGAAATGATCGAAATGGTCGCGCACCGCATTTTCGACGAGGCGCGCCGCCTCGGGTGAAGTCAGCCGGTCCTTGGTCTGCGATTGGAATTGCGGATCGCGGATGAAGACCGACAGCATCAGTTCGACGTCGGTGAGGACGTCTTCCGGCGCCAGATCCTTGGCCTTCTTGTTGCCGACCAGCTCGGCGAAACCGCGCATGCCCTTGATCAAGGCCGCGCGCAGGCCCTGTTCGTGCGTGCCGCCATCGGGGGTGGGGATGGTGTTGCAATAATAAGAATAAGAGCCGTCCGAATAGATCGGGAAGGCGACCGCCCATTCGACCGAACCCTGGCCGTTGGGGAAATCCTGCCGGCCGATGAAAGGCTCGGCGGTGGCGCATTCGCGGCTGCCCAATTGCTCGCGCAGATGATCGGCGAGGCCACCGGGAAACTGGAAGCTCGCCTCGGCGGGCGTATCGTCGCCGATCAGCTCAGGGTCGCAGCGCCAGCGTATCTCGACCCCGGCATAGAGATAGGCCTTGGAGCGGGCGAGGCGGTAGAGCCGCGTCGGCTTGAAGCGCATCGCCTCGCCGAAAATCTCGGTATCGGGGGTGAAGGCGACGCTGGTACCGCGCCGGTTGGGCGTCGGCCCGATCGTCTCGAGCTTCGAGGTGGGCAGGCCGCGCGCGAAGGTCTGGCGGTAGAGCGTGCGATCGCGCGCCACCTCGATCACCGTGTCGGTCGACAGCGCGTTGACGACGCTGATGCCGACGCCGTGCAGACCGCCGGAGGTGGCATAGGCCTTGTCGCTGAACTTTCCGCCCGAATGGAGCATGGTCAGGATCACCTCGAGCGCCGACTTTCCCGGATATTTGGGGTGCTCGTCGACCGGCATGCCACGGCCATTGTCGGTGATCGTCAGCCGGTTGCCCGCGCTCAGCGTTACCTCGATCCGCGTGGCGTGTCCCGCGACCGCCTCGTCCATCGCATTGTCGAGCACTTCGGCGGCGAGATGGTGCAGCGCACGCTCGTCGATGCCCCCGATATACATGCCCGGACGCCGCCGGACGGGCTCAAGCCCCTCCAGCACCTCGATCGTGGATGCGTCGTAATTCTGCGAAACGGATTGCCCGGCAGTAGCGAAAAGATCATCGGCCATATATCGGCCGACCCTAGCGGCGCTATTCGCCCGTGTCAGCTACCGGCCGCGCCATATTACCGGACGCGGGGTCCGCCATAAGGCAATGGCGGTGGCGGGCGACGGTCGCGGCGTGGCAATTGCGCCTGATAGGCGACCGAGCAGTGCGACAGGCAATAAGGAAAGCCAGGATTGACCGGGTTGCCGCAGAAATGGAAATCGGGTTCGCCCGGATGCCCAAGCGGCCATTTGCAGATGCGATCGTTCAGATCGAGCAGGCCGGTCTTGCTGGCCATTTCCGGGGAGGGCTTGGCAGGCACCAGGCGGCGCGGCGGTGCCGGCGGAATCGGCGATTGCTGCTCGTGCGGGTTCTGACGCTGGAAACCGCCAGGCCCGATCGAGCGGACGACGGGTGCATCCACGGGTGGCGCCGCACTCGGCGTCGGTATCACCGGGGAGGCGGGCCTCGTCTCGGCCGGTGCCGCGATCGGCGCGGGTGAGGGAATTGGCGCCGTGGCGACGGGTGGCTTCTCCGCCTCAGAATCCGCATCGCCCGGCTTCACCGGCGAGGGCCGCGACTGAAGGCCAAGCCGGTGCGCCTTGCCGATCACTGCGTTGCGGCTCACGCCGCCCAGCATTTCCGCGATTTGGCTGGCGGTATTTCCAGCCTGCCACATTTGCTTGAGCTGATCGATCCGCTCGTCGGTCCACGACATTCGATTTCCATCCCATGGTTCGAGACTTGCCGCTGCGGCACCCGGTGGCTACCGGACACTCGTGAACGACGCCTCGATCGAAACTAAACGCCCTGCCCCCGGCGAGCCGGTGATCGCGATGATCAACTGGGGAGGACTGCGCGCCCTCTATATCAAGGAGGTGCGCCGTTTCTTCAAGGTGCAACTGCAAACCATATGGGGTCCGGCTTTTTCGGCGGTGTTGCTGCTGGTCGTTTTTTCGATCGCTTTCGGACGCGGCGGCAAGCTGGTGATGGGCGTACCGTTCGCCGATTTCGCCGCGCCGGGGCTGATCGCCATGGCGATGATGCAGAACGCGTTCGCCAATTCGAGCTTTTCATTGCTGGTCGGCAAGATGCAGGGAACGATCGTCGATTATCTGATGCCGCCGCTTTCCTCGAGCGAGCTTCTTTCCGCGCTGGTGGCGGCCGCGATGACCCGGGCGGTACTGATCTGTTTCGCGCTGCTGATCGTCGTGAATATCTGGCCGGGCCACGTCATCCCGATCGTGCCGTGGGCAGCCGTCTATTTCGGCCTGATGGGGGCGGCCCTGCTCTCCTTTCTCGGCGTGCTGACGTCGATCTGGGCGGAGAAGTTCGATCACAACGCAACCGTGACCAATTTCGTCGTCCAGCCGCTGTCGCTCCTGTCGGGCACCTTTTATTCGATCGACGGGCTGCATGGCGCCTTCCGCGCGTTCAGCCATGCCAATCCGTTCTTCTATGTCATATCCGGGTTCCGCTACGGCTTCCTTGGCACCGCCGACAGCAATATCACGGTCGGGGCGCTCGCGCTGCTCCTCGTGAACATCGGGCTCGGCGCGCTGTGCTACGTGCTGATCCGCAGCGGCTGGAAACTGAAGAACTAGGCAAAGGGGCCAGGCGAGGCTTCATCCTGGCTTCCGACCGGTCGCGCCAGGCACCCGCGCCTGCGATGGAAGTCCGTATATCGGTATTGGCGGCTGCCCCGGCGCGGTCTCGCCGCCGGGGCGCCCGTGCGCGTCAGCCCAATCGGGCGAGCGCTTCCTTGATCTTGAGCTTCTGCTTTTTCAGCATCGCGACCAGCATTGTATCGGGTGCCGCACGGCGCGATTCGTCGTGAATCTGCGCGTCGAGGCGAGCATGCTTCGCCATCAGTACGTTGGAATGGGAATTCGTCATTCGACTCGCTCCTTCTTCTGTGGTCGGACCTGTGAGTAAATCACCAACCGATCGTCAAGTCTCGTGCTGAATCACTCTGTCGGCAGCGAAATCGAACCGGTTTGGCGACACACGGGCGAGACCATCCGTGCAATTGCGCGCGATGCGCTGAATCTGCGGTCTCGAAACATGATGAGGGCAAAATTTACGCTGTCCGCGGCCCTCCTATCCCGCCGGGGCTCTTGAGGGTGAGCGACCAAGCGCCTACGGAAACGCCGTTCGCGGGGTGGTTGAGTGATGGACGAAACGGAGATCATCCGACTGATTGGAGTGCTGCGGCAGGAGCATCGTGATCTCAACGATGCGATCGACGCACTGATCTTCGCGCCGGCGACCGATCAGATGCAGATTGCGCGGCTGAAGAAGCGCAAGCTCAAGCTGCGCGATGAAATTGCCGCGCTCGAAGACCAACTGATCCCCGATATCATCGCCTAGTGCGGGTTGTGTTGCGGCCCAATACCGCAAAAAAAGAGACTCAATTTGTTGATTCGCCAGTAATTTGTTGTTTTTCCCGCGGAAAGATCGGGTAGAAGGACAATGGATGCTTGGCGCCTCGCTTCTCCTCGCACTTCGCGAAATACGCCGCCATCTGCTCCGTTCGATTCTGACCGTGCTTGGCATCGTGATCGGCGTCGCCGCCGTGATCACGATGGTGACGGTAGGTAACGGCGTAACCGCATCGGTCCGCGAGCAGATCGCATCGCTCGGCGCGAACACGCTGATGGTGGTGACCAACTCGGCCGCGCGCCAGGCCGGCGGTGGCGCGCCTCGCAATTTCACGCGCGAGGATATCGATGCGATCCGCGAACAGCTAGGCGGGATCGACGCGGTTGCAGGTCAGGTGAATTCCTCCGTCACCGCGACCGCGGACGGGATCAACTGGCCGACCAATGTCACCGGCACGACCAGGGACGGGATCGCCATCCAGGCGATGAAAGTCGTATCGGGACGCGCTTTCACGCCCCAGGAAGAAACCGCCGGCAAGAGCGTGTGCATTATCGGCGAAACCGTCCGAAAGAACCTGTTCGCCAATGTCGATCCGATCGGACGCGAACTGCGCGTGGGCAAGACCACTTGCCCGGTCATCGGCGTGCTCAAGGAGCGCGGCCAGGGCGGCCCGGGCAGCGACCAGGACGATACCGTGCTCATGCCCGCGCGCGCGGTGCAGCGTCAGATCATCGGGACGACCAACATCTACTGGATCGTGATCGGGGTAAATCCGGCCTATGACAATGTTACGGTCAGCGCCGATCTCGCCCGATTGCTGCGCGAGCGGCGCCATATCACGCCGGGCCAGGAGGATGATTTCCGCCTGATCGACATGAAGCAGATTTCGGACACAGTGTCCGGAACGCTGAAGGTGATGACCGGCTTGGTCGCGGCGATCGCGTCGATCTCGCTGATCGTGGGCGGCATCGGCATCGTCAACATCATGCTCGTCTCGGTGACCGAGCGGACGCGCGAGATCGGCATCCGCCTCGCCATCGGTGCGCTTGCACGCGAAGTGCGGCTGCAATTCCTGACCGAGGCGGTGGTCCTGTGCTCGCTCGGCGGCGCGATCGGCATCGGACTCGCCTTCGGTCTGTCGATGCTGCTGACCAAGATCATGGCGGTGGATTTCGTGTTCGATCCGCTGATCAATCTCGGCAGCCTTCTCTTCTCTTCCTTCCTGGGGATCGTCTTCGGCTATGTTCCGGCGCAACGCGCAGCCGCGCTCAACCCGATCGATGCATTGCGCCATGAATAAGCGCACGGGCACCCTGTCCGTCGCGCTGCTTCTCGGCGGCTGCGCGGTCGGTCCCAATTATCAGGCGCCCGCGCCGACCACACTGGGCGTGCCGGCGGCCTATGCGCCGCCCGTCACCAATCCGGCAGCGTCGGCCACCGCTGCGCCTGCGGGCGACTTGTCCGGCTGGTGGCGCGGGTTCGACGATCCCCTGCTGACCGACCTTATCGCCCGGGCGACGGCGTCCAACCTGCGAATCGCGGAATCGGTCGCGCGACTGGCGCAGGCGCGCGAGTCACTGGTCCAGGCGCGGGGCGACCTGCTTCCGACACTGGGCGGATCGGCCGGCGTGGCCCGCAACGTCACGCGCATAAGCGGTCACTCGTCCGGCAGCACCCAGCTCTCACTCGGCCTGGATGCATCGTGGCAGGCCGATATATTCGGCGGCCTGTCCCGCAGCGTGCAGGCGGCGCGCGCGGACGAGGCCGCTGCGCGCTTCGATCTGGAAGGCGTACGCACCTCGGTCGCGGGTGAGGTCGCCACCAATTATGTCGAGGCCCGGCTGGCGCAGTCCCGACTGGAAATCGCGCGCAGCACCTTGCGCACCCAAGACGACAATCTGGAGATTGCAGGCTGGCGTGTGCAGGCGGGATTGGTCTCCAGCCTCGATGCCGAGCAGGCCCGCGGCCAGCGCGCGCAGACCGCTGCCACCATTTCCGGGATCGAGACATCCTATCTTCAGGCGGTCAACCGGCTGGGCGTGCTCACCGGCCAGGCGCCGGGTGCGCTGCGCGCCGAGATGGAGCAGATCCGTCCCATTCCGCACGGACCCGATCGCATCGCGGTCGGCATTCCGGCGGACACGGTGCGGCGGCGGCCGGACGTCCGCGGCGCCGAGCAGCAACTCGCCGCGGCGACCGCGCGTATTGGGGTCGCAAAGGCGGCCCTGTTCCCCGCGCTTTCAATCAGCGGCAACATCAATACGGATGCCGCGCGGATCGGGCGGCTCGGCGACCTTCTGACGGGCGGCCTTTTCGCCGGAATCACCCAGACGATCTTCGATGCCGGCCGGCGGAGCTCGCAAGTGCGCTCTGCTCGGGCTGGCGCCGACGTCGCCTTCGCCAGCTACCGCCAGACGGTCCTGTCGGGGCTCGAGGATGTCGAAAATGCCATTCAGTCGCTGGAGGCATCCAAGGCGCGGCAGGCGCAGCTCGAAGTGGCGCTCGACGCGTCCAACAATGCCGCCATCTACGCGCGCAGCCAATATCGGTCGGGCCTGATCGATTTCCTGACCGTGCTGCAGAGCGAGCAAGCCCTGCTTTCCTCCCGCGATCAGCTCGCCTCCGCGCAGGCCGACCAGGCGCTCGCACTCATCCAACTCTATCTCGCGCTCGGCGGCGGCTGGCAGCCCGAGACGATCACTCCGGGGACTCCGTCATGACCCAAGCCGATACCGACATCGACGAATTCCTCGGCCAACCGCCGCGTTCGCGCTGGCGGCGCTGGCGCAAGTGGATCTTCATCGGCGTGCCGGTGCTGATCGTCCTGCTGCTGCTCTCGCGCTGCTTCCGCCCCGCGCCGCCGGTCCATTATGCGACCGCGCCGGTCGAAAAGCATGACCTGATGGTCACGATCACCGCGACTGGAAATCTCGCGCCCACCGTGCAGGTCACTGTCGGATCGGAAGAATCCGGACTGATCGACAAGGTCTATGTCCGTAACAATGATCGGGTCGTGAAGGGTCAGCCGCTGGCGCAGCTCGATCTGTCGCGGTTGCGCGACTCATT
>DATMIP010000067.1:0-2142 GCA_035554515.1 Sphingomonas sp.
CGGTCATCGCCGGCGTGTTCGAGCGCTTCGCGGACGGCAAGGCGGTGACCCCGTCGGGCAGCTTCCCGCGCATCGCCTATGACGACGCCATCCTGAAATATGGCTCGGACAAGCCCGATCTGCGCAACCCGATCGAGATTAGCGACGTCACCGATCATTTTGTGGGCTCCGGCTTCGGCATCTTCGCCGGCATCGTCGAGGGCGGCGGCGTCATCCGCGCGATCCCGGCGCCGGGCGCGGGCGCGGGCAGCCGCAAATTCTTCGACGACATGAACGCTTGGGCGCGGACCGAGGGCTATTCGGGCCTGGGCTATATCAACATCAAGGATGGCGAGCCGGGCGGCCCGATCGCCAAGAATCACGGCCCCGAAGCCACGGCCAGGCTCATCGCCGCGCTCGGCCTGGGGCCCAATGACGGCGTGTTCTTCGCCGCGGGCAAGGCGAGCCAGGCGGCCAAGCTCGCCGGTCTCGCCCGCATCCGCACCGGTGAACTGCTCGATCTCATCGACAAGAGCCGCTTCGATCTGTGCTGGATCGTCGATTTCCCCTTCTACGAATATGACGAGGACGAGAAGAAGATCGATTTCGCACACAATCCCTTCTCCATGCCGCAGGGCGGGCTCGATGCGCTGAACAACCAGGATCCGCTGACGATCAAGGCGTTTCAGTACGATCTCGTCTGCAATGGCTATGAGATCGCCTCGGGCTCGATCCGCAACCAGTCGCCTGAGCTGATGGTCAAGGCATTCGAGCTGGTCGGCCTCAGCAAGGCGGATGTGGAGGAGCGTTTCGGCGGCCTCTATCGCGCCTTCCAATATGGCGCGCCGCCCCATGGCGGCATGGCGGCGGGCATTGACCGCGTGGTCATGCTCCTGTGCGGCGCCCAGAATTTGCGCGAGATCACGCTGTTCCCGATGAATCAGCGCGCCGAGGATCTGCTGATGGGCGCCCCGTCGCCTGCCGAGCCCCGGCAATTGCGCGAACTGCATGTCCGCGTAGTGGAGCCGGCCAGGCCCTGAACTTGGCCTTCCTGTGAAACTGTGATACTGTGGCGGTCATGAAGAATGTGACCGTCACGCTCGACGATGAAGTGCACCGTCAGGCCCGCATCCGCGCGGCCGAGCTGGGCACGTCGCTCTCTGCGCTGGTCAAGGATTATCTGGTGCGTCTCGTCGAGCAGGGCGGGGTGCCGCTCCCCTCGTCCGGAGTGGGTGAAATGCCCGTGCCCTATAAGGCGCAATCCGCCCAGCCGGCCGCGCAGCCGGCAGGCCCGCCCTGGCTGGTCGATGGAAAATGGGTCTACACAAGGGACGGCAAGCCCCGGCAGCCCGGCGCCTTGCGGGGCAAGATCCATATGGCGGACGATTGGGACGAATGGCCCGAAGGCTTTCTGGAGAGCTTCGAGGCATGGGATTATGATGGTCCCAAGGCGCCTAAGTGAGGTTGCTTCTCGACACGCACATCCTGCTCTGGTGGTTCAATGACGATCCCAAGCTCAGACCCAGGCTGCGTCAGTTCATCGCCGAACCCGGGCATGATGTGCTGGTCAGCCTGGCGTCGCTCTGGGAAATTGCGATCAAGCGCCAGCTTGGAAAAATGGAGGCCAGCGCGCCCGAAATCGCCGGACGACTGGCGGAGCAGCAGTTCGAACTGCTGCCGATCGGGGTCGATCACCTCACCGTGATCGAGGCGATGCCGCGTCACCATGGCGATCCGTTCGATCATCTTTTAATTGCGCAGGCCATGATAAAGCAGGCGGCGATCGTCACGATCGACGTAATCATTCCCCGCTATGGCGTCCCCTGCATCGGCGTGGCATGAGCGTCTCATCATGACGATAAACCTGTCCGACTATGAAAAAGGCGAGCGATATGACGGCGATTTCGACGCCGCGCTCGCCAGGCTCCAGCACCGGCTGGAGAAAATCCAGGTCGCCCATATCGTCCACGCCAAGCGCAGCGTGGTGATGGTCGAGGGCTGGGACGCGGCGGGGAAGGGCGGCATCATCAAGCGCATGACCGCTCTGCTCGATCCGCGCTACTGCCGCGTCTGGTCGATCGCCGCGCCCACGGCGGAGGAGAAGGGCCATCATTTCCTCTGGCGTTTCTGGGTCCGGCTGCCCGCCGCCGAGCATATCGCGGT
>DATMIP010000068.1:0-3672 GCA_035554515.1 Sphingomonas sp.
CGATCCGCGATGCGCGCGCTCGCTTGCGCCACGGTCGTCGGAGACAATGGATAGTGACGGCGCGCGAGACCAACGATCAGCCGCGCCAGCCCCTCGGGATCGGGCGCTTCACGGCTCGCCTGTTCCAGAAATGGGTCGGCCCAGAGCGGCCGGGCGGCGAGCGTATCGATCAGCGGTGCTGCGACTGCCGGCTGGGCCGTGGCCTTGATCAGCACCGGGAACAGCAGGGCTTTCGTCGCCGCCGACGTGCGCAATGCGATATCATAATGACGCAGCGCGCCCGCTATGTCGTTCCGGCCGATCGCATCCTCGATGAACCATATCTGCGTCGGAAAATCGCGTCGCGACAGGCTTTGCGAATAATCCATCAATTGGCGGGCGCGCGCCTCGTCACCCGCCATATCCCGCGTCGTCGCGAGCATGCGCGCGCCATCCGCCGAAACCGGCGATCGCCGGAGCGCGCGCCGCGCCAACGCTTCGGCCAATATCCGGTTTTTCTCGGAGGGGTCGTCCCGCAGCAATTGTTCGGCGCGTGCCGCAAGTGCTGCCGCATTGTCGGGATCGAAACGCAGCGCCAGCGCGGGATCGGTCGATCTAAGGACGAACCCCAGGCTGCTCCGCACCATGGCAATCGCGATGAACGCCAGCCCGACAAGCAGAAGCGGCCGCACCAGCCACCGTGCCCCCCGCATGGCCTCGGCGGGCTTAATTGCCCCGCGATTTGTGCTGACGGCCATAGCCATAGCCATAATCGTAGCCGTATCCGAAATGCGCGCGCTGGGCCTCGAACTTGACGAGTATGCCACCGATCACATGCGCGTTGGCGCTCGCAAGGCGGCCGAGCGCCGTCCGCGCGAGGCTGGCGCGAATGCCGTGCGCCTCGACCGCGAACACCACCGCCTCGACCCGGCTGGCGATCAGCGGCGCGTCGGCCAGCCCCATCACCGGCGGCGAATCGATCACGACATGGTCGTAGGTCTGCAGCAGCAGCGCGATCAGCTTGGGCAGGCGGTCGCCGGTCAGGAGTTCGGCCGCATTCGGCGGGATCGGCCCCGCGGTCATCACGGTCAGGCCCTGCTCGGTATCCAGCAGCAGCTCGCCGACATCGTCATTGCCCGCCAGATAATTGCTCAGCCCATTGTTATGCGTCGTCCCCACCAACGTGTGAACAGAAGGAGAACGCATATCCCCATCGATCAAAACGACCTTCTTGCGCGACCGGACCAGCATGAGCGCGAGCGCGAAAGCCGTCGTGGACTTGCCTTCGCCGGGGCGCGTACTCGTGATCGACATCGATCGGGGCACGCCATGCTCGGTCGAGAATTCGAGGTTCGTCTGGACCGCCAGATAGGCATCCACCAGTTCCGATTTTCGGTTCTGGAGCGCGTCGATCGGCGTCTGCCCGACCGTCATCGGCACCGATCCGATCAACGGAACGCCGAGCAGTCTATCGACCTCTGCCGGATCAGCGATCGATTCATCGCTTTGTTCGAGGATCAGAACCACCAGCACGCCGATCGCCATGCCCGCAAGGACGCCCAGGAAGAGGTTCAGCCCAAGCCGCGGCGAAGATGGCCGCTCGGGTACGTCGGCTGCGTCAACGATCGAGACATTGTTGACGCCCACGCCTCCCGCGACGCCGATTTCCTTATAGCGCTGGAGCAGCCCGTCATAAAGCTGACGGTTGGTATCTACCTCACGCTGATAGATCGCATATTGGATGCTGCGACGGCGTAGATCGAGCAGCCCGGATTTGAGCAAATCCACCCGGCTTTCGAGCCCGCGCTCGCGCTGGAGAGCGGCGCGATAGCTCGAGGCAAGCGAGGACGAGACCCGCCCCTCTTCGCGCGCGATGCTCCGATCAAGCTGTTCGATCTGCGTGGCGACCGCCCGGGCCGCGGGATAACCGGGCTCGAACTGTACCATCAGGCGCTGATATTCTGCGGCCAGCTCCGCTCGCTTGCCGCGCAACTGATTGATGGCGATGTTGGTGAGCGCCTCGGTCTGATCGCCGCCGGTGGCGCGCGACTGGCTGTAGCGCGCCTGCGCCTCGACGCGATCGGCGGTCGCCTGAGCCAAGGCGCCGTTCAGCGCGGCCAGATCGTCGGCGACCAGCGATCGCTCGACCGTATGATTCTCGCCCTGGCCCGAATTTGCCGGCAGGTTGATGATCTGCTGCTGCGATGCGTAGGTCACCAGCTGGCGTTCGGATTCCTCAAGCTTGCGCCGCAGCTGATCGAGCCGGGTTTCGAGGAACGTTCGCGCATAAGCCGTCGCCTGGTAACGGCGCTCGAGCGTCATCTGGATGAAACTCGCGGTCCAGCTGTTCACCACCCGCGTCGCAAGCGTTGCGTCGGGCGCGGTGAAATTGATGTCGGCAAGGCGCGACAGGCGCGTCGGCGACACGCCCAGATGTTTTAACAAGGCCGCTCCGGCGCGCCGCTCGCGTTCCTGATGGCCAATGGGCGAGTAGCGACCGTTTGGGCCGATGTGCGCGAGAGCCGCCGGCAGCTTGACCTTGAACATCTGGAAAAACCGAGGATCGTCGGCAAAGCCCAGCTGCTGCGTCACCCGCTCGGAGAGCGACCGCGCACGCAACAGCCCATATTGCGTTTGATAAAATTCCTGATCGGCAACGCTGGTTTCCTGCTGGACGTCCTGAATGTTGACGATCTTATTGGAATCACGCGTGATTTCTATCGTCGCCGATGCAGTATATTTTGGCGTCATTACCAAGGTCACGATCAGGGCCAGCACAAGACCCGCCAGGACACAGCCTGCAAACACCATTCGCCAGCGTATCGCGATCCGCAGATATTGACGGAACAGTGGAATTTGCGAATCCTCGCCCGCCTGACGATCCAGGCGTGCATCCAGCATCTGGGCGGGCATAAGGCGGAGGGGCTGCGATGAATTCATGTCGGCCCCTTACTTCTGGATGAGGGCTATGAGCGGCGCCGCCAGCAGCGGCGTCACCGATACGAAATCCTTGAACAGCCGCCGCGCCGGCGAATCCCCGACGAGCACCATGTCGTTCGGATAGATTGCGGGATCAGCATAGAGACCGCGCCGGATCGCGGTGAGATTATAGAGGCCAGCCATGCGCTGCCCGTTGACCGTCCGCAGGATTACAACATCGTCGAGCTTGGCAAACTCGCTCACGCCTTTGGCGGAAGCAATTGCGCGGCCGAGCGTCATCTGATTGGTCACCGGATAAAGGCCGGGTTCGGCGACCTGCCCATCTACGGCGACCACCTGGCTGACCGAGCTCTTGACGTTGATCGTCACCTCGGGATCGCGGACATAGCGCCCCCGCAGCGCGGCTTCGATCGACCGCGCCAGTTCGACCGAAGTCTTGCCGCGGGCGTCGATCGTCCCGATCAGGGGCATCGATATGCGCCCCCCTGCGTCCACCTGCACTTCTCGGCTGAGATCGGGCACGTTGAAAACCTCGATCCCGATCGTATCGAGCGGCCCGATCAAACTTTCCCGGTCCTGCGCGACCAGGTCCGTCCGGACCGGCGCGGGAAGCACCGTATCGTGAATGACGCTGAGCTGCGACGAGCTCTGTAGCGGAACCCGACCACCACATCCGCCGAGGAGGGCAGCGGCAAAAAGAACCAGGGCATGACGCATTCTATTCAACAATCCCCTCGGGAGCGCCTTCATAGG
>DATMIP010000069.1:0-3608 GCA_035554515.1 Sphingomonas sp.
CATATTCGCCTCGCTCCTGTTCCAGTTCGGCAGCAAATTCTGGTTTTCGGATCGCGCGAGCGTGGTGCTTCAAAATGCCGATCACGTGGTGCAGGCCTATATCAATGAGCATCGGACGAACCTGTGGGAGAACGCGAAAGCGATGCGAGGTGACATCCTTCACGCGTTGGCTACGGCGGCGCCGGATGATCCGCGATGGGCCGGCTATTTCTTCATCCAGGTCTATAATCGCCAGCTGAATCAAGCCGCAGTCATTCGGGTCGAACCGAATAATACCGACACGCTGATCTGGGGGGCCGAGCTTGTAAAAAACAAGCCGCTCGAGACGATCGTCAATCCCGCCAAGCTGGCCGATTATGATTCGGATAAGCCGCACGTGACCGTGCTTCGGGATCGGATGGAAACGGTGGTGCCGCTCGACCGCCGTGCTCGGATCTACCTATGGGTCTCGCGTCGCGCGAATCCGCTCGCGATTGCGCAGTCGGCAAGGGCAACGCTTTCGCTCGACGATTATCACGCCTTCATTGCGCAAGCACGCATCCTGCAGCTTCAGTTCAATGCCGCCTTGTTCCTGGTTTCTCTACTCACAGTCGGCATAGCGATCTGGATTGCGTTTGCCGTCGCAGACCGCATCGTGCGACCGATTGGAGAATTGGTCGGCGCGGCACGGCGCGTGGCCGGCGGCGATCTCGGCGCGCGCGTGCCGGCGCCCAACAAATATGACGAGGTCGGGCGCCTCGCCGCCGCGTTCAACCGCATGACCCGCCGCCTGCAGGAGCAGACCGGCGCGCTTGAAAGCCGGCGCGCGCTTACCGAGGCCGTGTTGGCGGGCGTCTCCGCGGGTGTGATTTTCGTCAGCCGCGAGCGCGAGGTCACGCTGATGAACCTTTCAGCCCAGGCCCTGCTGCGCACCGGCGCCGCCAGTGCGATCGGTCAGCACCTTGGCGAACTCGCTCCCGAGCTCGATCGGATGCTCGATTCCGGCGAGCGCCAGTCGATCGTCCAGCTCACCAGCGAGGATGACGTGCGCACGCTCGCAGTGACGGTCGTCGGTGCGGGTAACGGACAAGTGCTCACCTTTGACGACATCACCCAGCAGCTGGCCGATCAGCGCCACGCCGCATGGTCCGACATTGCACGGCGCATCGCGCACGAAATCAAGAATCCGCTGACACCGATCCAGCTTGCGGCCGAGCGGCTTCAGCGCCGCTACGGCAAGGAGATCCAGACCGACCCCGGCACGTTCGAGCGACTGGTTTCTACCATCGTCCGCCAGGTTGGCGATATCCGGCGCATGATCGACGAATTCTCATCGTTCGCGCGCATGCCGAAGCCGCGATTCCGGCGCGAGAATATCGTCGATATCGCGCGCCAGACCCTGTTCCTGCACGAGGTGGCGCACCCCGCCATCCATTTCAGCCTCGACGCGCCCGATCCGCCGCCGATGATAGTGTGCGATCGCCGCCAGATCGGGCAGGCACTCACCAATATCGTGAAGAATGCCTGCGAGGCGGTCGAGGCCCGGTCCGGAGAAGGCGGGTCAATCGCGATGTCGATCCGTAGCGAGGACGGCCGACTGTCTCTTGATCTCGCTGACGACGGAATTGGCCTGCCCGCAGAGCGCGATCGGCTGACCGAGCCCTATATGACGACGCGGGTGAAGGGTACGGGCCTTGGCCTCGCCATCGTCCGCCGGATCGTGGAAGAGCATTTCGGTACGCTGAGCTTCGCTGACCGGCCGGGCGGCGGCTCGATCGTCCATTTCGATTTCGACCTGCACGCGCTGGAGAACGTTGCCGACGACGAAACGCTGGAAGACCAGATCCCCGAATATGCGAATGCCAGGAGCCTCTGAAAAATGCCGCTCGATATTTTGGTTGTTGATGACGAGGCCGACATTCGCGAGCTCGTTTCGGGTGTATTGGAGGATGAAGGCTATCATCCGCGCAGTGCGAGCGACGCCGATTCGACGCTCGCTGCGCTGGCCGAACGGCGCCCCAGCCTGGTGCTGCTCGACGTGTGGCTGCAGGGGTCGCGGCTCGATGGACTGCAATTGCTGGGCGAGATAAAGCGCCGCGACCCGACATTGCCGGTGATCGTCTTCTCCGGGCACGGCAATATCGACACGGCGGTTGCGGCGGTGCGGCAGGGTGCGGTCGACTTCATCGAGAAGCCGTTCGAAAGTTCGCGCCTGCTTCATCTGGTCGCACGCGCAACCGAGACCGACCGCCTGCGTCGCGAGAATGAAACCTTGCGCGCGCAGGTCGGCCAGGAAGATGAGCTGACCGGCAGTTCGCACGCGATCAACCATGTGCGTGCAACGCTGAAGCGCGTGGCCGGGACTGGCAGCCGCGTATTGATCGCGGGCCCGGCCGGTGCAGGCAAGGAAGTCGCCGCGAGGCTTTTGCACAATTGGTCGCCTCGCCAGCGCGCACCCTTCATCGTCGTTTCCGCCGCGCGGATGACGCCCGATCGCGTCGAAGAAGAATTGTTCGGGGCTGAGGACGGCAACGAACTGATCCGGACCGGCCTGCTCGAGCAGGCGCATGGGGGTACCCTGTTCCTCGACGAAATCGCCGACATGCCGATGTCGGCACAGGCGAAGATATTGCGCGTGCTCACCGACCAGAGTTTCACACGCGTCGGAGGGACTCGCGTCGTGAAGGTGGACGTCCGGGTGGTTTCGGCGACGGCGCGGGACCTGACCGCCGAGATTGCCGCAGGTCGTTTCCGTGAAGATCTATATTATCGGCTCAACGTCGTACCGGTGGTCCTGCCGCCGCTCGAGCAACGGCGGGAGGATGTGCCGACGCTCGCGATCCATTTCGCCGCCCGCTATGCCGCCGAGCGACGCGTGCCAACGCCCGAACTCAGCGCCGAGGCGGCCGCAGCACTCCAGGCCTATGATTGGCCTGGCAACGTCCGCCAGCTTCGCAACGTGATCGAGCGTACGATCATCATGGCGCCGGGCGATCGCATCGGCCGTATCGATGCCGATATGCTCCCGCCCGAATTATTGTCCGGACAGGCCGAGATAGTACCTGGAAATGCAGCGCGCTCGATCATGGGTACACCGTTGCGGGAGGCGCGCGAGACGTTCGAACGCGAATATCTGCGCGTCCAGATCCGGCGTTTCTCCGGCAATATTAGCCGGACTGCCACATTCATCGGGATGGAGCGCTCGGCGCTTCACCGCAAGCTGAAGAGCCTGGGCCTTGCCGACCCGCGCGCCGAGGAGGAATAAGTCGGGTCTTGTGCTGCGCCGCAACAACGCATAACTTTCGAAGGTCCGCATTGTGCGGGCGCACATGACGCCGTGAACGGCGCCAGCGGGCCACGACCCGCCAAGATGAAAGAGGCCGGCCCATATGGCGGACAAGGTCAACAATCTTCAGGACATCTTCCTGAATACCCTGCGCAAATCGAAGACTCCCGTGACGATGTTCCTCGTCAAGGGCGTCAAGCTGCAGGGCATCATCACCTGGTTCGACAATTTCTCGGTCCTGCTCCGCCGCGACGGGCAGAGCCAGTTGATCTACAAACATGCGATCTCGACGGTGATGCCGTCGCACCCGATCGATCTCGATGAGGTCGATAAGGCGTTTGAC
>DATMIP010000070.1:0-2069 GCA_035554515.1 Sphingomonas sp.
GCCGACTATAACCCGCCGCACCCACCGCACCTGGGCCTCGATCACGTGGCGTTCACCGAATTCGATCAGGACATAATCCCCGATTGCGAGCGGCTCTTCCATCAGCCCGCAGGCGCCGCCGCGCGACAGGTCCTTCAGGCGGATCTCGAACTCCTTCTTGCCCAGGCGCACGGGAAAAGCAGTACCGCGGAAAGACCAGCGGACATAGGCACGCCTTTCCACAGGCTGCCCGTCGACTATCGGGGGCCCCTGGGGGGACGTGCCGCTCATGAACGTGGTGTATCCTTCATGCGCCTCGTGCAATCGCTCGGCCAATTGTCCTATCTTGTAACGGCAGGTAGGCAAACATCCTTAACGAATGGGAAGCATCGCCTATGACTTTCGACCTGGACGGCTTCGACCGCGCCGCCTTCGTCAGGGCGACGCTGGCTGAAGACCTGGGCGGAGCGGGTGATGTCACGTCGGCTGCGGTCATACCCGAGGATGCGGCTTTTTCGGGCCTGATGGTCAGTCGCGATGCGATCACCGTCGCCGGTCTGGAACTCGCCGCCGCCTTCTTCGAGTTTCTCGATCCCGCCGCGCGGGTGAAACTGCTTGCCGAGGATGGAAACTCGCTTCCGGCGGGCGCTGCGCTCATGCGGATCGAGGGGAGCGCGCGCGCCCTGCTCACCGCCGAGCGTTCGGCGCTCAACACGATCCAGCATCTGTCCGGGATAGCGACGCTCACCCGTGCTTATGCCGATGCGATCGCGGGAACGGGCGCCATCCTGCTCGATACGCGCAAGACCAATCCCGGTCTGCGCCGGCTCGAAAAATATGCGACCCGGATGGGCGGCGCGCGGAATCACCGCATGGGGCTGTGGGACGCCGCGATGATCAAGGACAATCATATCGCGGTCGCCGGCGGTATCGGGGCGGCGGTGCGCCGTGCGGTCGATGCGGGAATTACGGAAATCATCGTCGAAGTCGATCGGCTCGACCAGATATCGCCAGCGCTCGAAGCGGGTGCGACGCGCCTGCTGCTCGACAATATGACCCCACCGCAATTGCACGAAGCGGTAATGCTCGTCGCCGGCAGGGTGCCGACCGAGGCTTCGGGCGGCGTGCGGCTGGATACGATCCGCGCGATAGCGGAGACGGGCGTAACCTACATTTCGGTCGGGCGGCTGACCCAGTCCGCACCCGCGGTCGACATCGGCCTCGACTTCGCGCTGTTGTGATACGCTCCTCGATCGCATTCTGGCTGCCCGACTAATGGTTGCAGTGGTCGAAACCTAAAAGCCCCTCCCCTTCAGGGGAGGGGCGAATGAGTCGCGCTTCCTGCAGCTTGGTATAATGGTGAAAGCCAGACGGATGAGTCCGCGGGTCACCCTCCTTCTGTCATCGCGAAGCGCGTAGCGCTGTGGCGATCCAGCCCCGCAAATCTGGCCAGCCTGCGCATCTGGATTGCCGCGCCCCTGCGGGGCTCGCAATGACCGGTTCGAAGCGTCGGATTCCAACTACGAGCGCGAATTCGATCTGATGAGCATCAGATCGGTCGCTCCAGGTTTTTGATTTGCCGCGATTTCCGGGTCGCCGCGTGATTCCACCCGGCTTGAATTCGCTCTAACGATTGGTGAGCGTCACCGTGGCGGGATGATGCTTGTCGAGATGGCGCCGGATGATCTTCAGGTTTCGGCTGTTCGATCGGAAGAAGAAATCGGGGATCGCGCCGACGAATGGGATCGCGCCGAGCAGCGCGTCGACCCCGACATTGCCAAACATTCGCGCCATCTGCCATTTCGACATGCCTAGATTGCGCGCTTCCCACACCATCCAGGAACCCAACGCCGCTCCGATCAGCCCGCCCGCAACGGGCAGCGCATCGAGCAGCACGTCAAGGCCGATCCGCCGGTTGGTGCCCGGTATGACGAACATCCGTTCGAGCAATTGTTCCATCGCCTCGATGCGCTTGCGCACCGATTGCGGATCGCGCCCCAGGCCGGGGAGGCGATCGACGAGCGCCGAATAAGGTTGAGGCCTCGTGTTCATGCCGATCTGATCGCCCGAGCGAGGGTTTTTGTTCCGCT
>DATMIP010000071.1:0-2362 GCA_035554515.1 Sphingomonas sp.
AACGTCACTGGCTGATCGAGCATCATTCGGCTGACTTGCTGCTGCCGCTAGCCCTCCACCAGCAGCCGCCAGTTGTGCGTGGAGTCGCGCGCTTACGGGTCGAAGCGGATACGCCCGGGCGCAGGCGCTCTTATGCGCTGCGCATGCAGGCGGTCGAACGCTACACCGCTGCTTTCGCGCGGCTTGAAGCCGATGCGTTCGAAGGACGGTTCGACCGTCCGATCAGCGCCGTCATCAGCCATGACCTGCCCTGATGTTGATCGGCCGCCATGCCGCGGTGCTCGACGCTTGCGTGCTCCACCCGAGCTTCTTACGCGCCTCCCTGCTGTGGCTGGCCAAGGAGCGCTTGTTCCGCCCGCTCTGGAGCGATCGCATCCTCGACGAATGGGAGCGCAGCGTTGCACGCAAGCGGCCTGACATCACAGCGGCGAAGCTTGCCGGGCATCGCAAAGCGATGCTAACCTTCGAAGATGCGATGGTCGCGACCGGAAGCATTTCCTTGACCGGCCTAACGCTGCCGGACCCAAATGACGGGCATGTGATCAAAACCGCAGTGCTAGGCAGGGCCGATGCGATTATCACGGCCAATTTAAAGCATTTTCCATCCGCGGAGCTCGCTAAGCTTGGCTTGGAGGCGGTTCACCCCGACCGCTTTCTCGTCAACTTGATTGATCTTGATCCGGTACTGGCGATTAGTGCGCTCAAACGCCAACGCGAAAGCATGACGCAAAGCCAGCCGTCGATCGGGATTTATCTCAATCGGTTCGAGCGGTGCGGCCTCATCCAGACGCGTGCGAAGCTTGCCGAGTTCGAAGAATTGCTTTGACGATCGAAGTCTAACGATCGCCGCCCAATTGCGGTCACTGTTCTTCTTCAGTCGTCCTCGCACATTTGAACTCGCGCCGCCGCGCGCTGCGCCCGTTCGCCGTGCATACTCTTCGGCCCGGCCGCCACGATCTCCACCTCGACCAAATCGCAGACCTCGCCGCCGTCGATTAGCACCGATTGCAGCCAGGGAGATTTGCCGAGCATCTGGCCGGGCTGCTTGCCCTTGCGCTCGATCAGCACGTCGCAGGTGCGGCCGATGGTGGCGCGGTTGAAGGCGCGTTGCTGTTCCGATCGGGGCCTGGAGGCGCTGGAGGCGATCGTCCATCACTTCGGGTCTCGCCCCGTCATCGCGGTGAAGGCCGGGATCCATTCCGGGGCAAGCCTATGCCTCCCGTTGGATTCGCGCCTTCGCGGGAATGACGTGGGGGCGGGGGAGGCGGCGCGTGCCGCTCCGGATCAGCTTGGCGGCCGGCCTGCCAAGCCGTCGAGCAATCGGGTCCCAAAATAGGCGCCGACCGCGGAAATCACGAACACGACTATCTGCCCTACATTCACCGTGAGCTTCAGCGGCGTAACGTTCACGCCCACGGCGTAAAGCGCAAAGATCAGAACGCCGAGCAGGAGCGAAAGCCCGAGTCCGATCGCCCATGTTCGCGGATTGCTCCGCCCGATATTCGAGAGCAGCCGGATCGTGCCGCCAACCGCGCCGCCGATCAGGCTGGCGATCAACGTCAATGTGGGGAAAGCAAAGTCCACCGCTGTTTGAGCGCTCATCTGGAGGCCGCTGGCGCGGATCTCGACCCTGCCGGGTGCGCCGGAACGCAGGCTGGTCCGGCCCATGCCACTGTCGTCCAGCTTCACATAGGTGTCGGCGATATAGCCTCCGGGATTGGTGCTCAGCTGGACAATCTTGCCGGCGGGCGCGTCTATGCCGTTCGCCGTTACCATCAGCGGCGTCTCCTCCAGCCCGAAGGCGTCGATCACCGCACGACCGACCGCAACATTGAGCGACGGCGCGACCGGGATCACCACAGCCATACCCGGCGGCTTGGGATCGAGCTGCGAGACGACATGAACGGTAAGCCCCAATGGTGCCGCCATGCTTGCGACACGGATGCTCTGATAGGGAGGGCTGATCTCGGACACGGTCACCTGAGCTGGGCTCGCCAGCCCTGCCTCCAGCACCTGGAAGGTGATTGGTGCGCTAAGTTTCCGGGCGGCATTCTGCTGGATGTTCAAAACGCCCAGCTGGATAGTGCCAACATAGCGCCCCTGCGCATCGCGCGTCAGCGGCTGGCCGACGAAGGCATAGCCGGCGAGCTGGACCTCGGTGCCGTTAACGGCCTGCTGACGGGCGATGTTCTGCGAGGTGACCGCGCCGCGATGCTGAACGCCGGGCAGCGCCCGCACCTGCGCCGCCACGATATTCCGGTCGGCCGCGTTGAGGCCGACGATGTAATTCTTGCCTGCGACCGGCTTGGCAACCTGAACGACCGGCGCAGAGGCGGCCGCTACGGGCGCCATGGCGGGGGTC
>DATMIP010000072.1:0-6001 GCA_035554515.1 Sphingomonas sp.
GGATTGGGCTCAAAGCTTAACTGGGGCGGCGCATCGCCTGCCTTCTTGATCTTCTGAACGGCCGGAGTGACGGTCCAGTCGGCAACCGCGGCCGCCATCACCGCCGCGTCCGCCGGTAGAGCATTTTGGACCGCGTCGGCCATCTCGGCGGCGGTCTCAACCGCGATGCGCGCCACGCCCGGAGGGGTCGTCAACGCCACCGGACCTGAAATGAGGGTCACGCGCGCGCCGAGTTCCGCCAGCGCCTGCGCGATCGCGAAGCCCTGCTTCCCGGAAGAACGGTTGGCGATATAGCGCACCGGATCGATGGGTTCGTGGGTAGGGCCGGCGGTAACGATGACATGTCGTCCGGCCAGCCTTTGCGGAATGGGCGCAAGCGCCGTCCTGATTGCGGCAAGAATGGCAGACGGCTCGGGCAGCCGCCCAGGCCCGAATTCGCCGCATGCCATCTCCCCCTCGTCTGGGTCGATCATTGACACGCCGTCGGCCCGCAGCTGTGCAACGTTACGCTGCGTCGCGGGGTGCAGCCACATCCGGACATTCATCGCGGGCGCCAGCAAAACCGGTTTGTCGGTCGCGATCAGCAAAGTAGTCGCCAGATCGTCGGCCATGCCCGCCGCCATCCGCGCTAGCAGATTGGCCGTGGCCGGTACCACGACGACCAGATCGGCCTTGCGGCTAAGCTGGATGTGCCCGATCTCCGCTTCGTCCTTGAGGTCCCATAACGAACTATGGACGGGCTGCCCGGACAAGGTTGCCAGCGTCATCGCGGTGACGAACTGGCTCCCGCCCTGCGTGAGCACGCATCGGACGCTCATTCCCTCCTGTCGGATCAGGCGGATCAGTTCGCACGCTTTATAGGCCGCTATCCCGCCGCCGACGATCAACAGGATTCTTTTGTCCGTCACATTTTTCCCTTCCCCGCTCGCAGCGCGAGACCGGCCGGTGGCGCTGGAACGAGCCTTAGCCGAACGAGGCGAGTTCGCGACGTGGCGCTTCCACCAGATGCCTGACCAGGCGGTTATGCTTGTCGACCAGAATAACCTGCGGGACGATCGGCTCCGCGGCGAGCTCGAAGCCCATGATGATCACCTCCTCACCCTCGCCAATCAGGTGCGCGGCGGCGCCATTGACGCAGATGTCGCCCGATCCGCGATCCCCGGCGATCGTGTAGGTCTCCAGCCGCGCTCCGGTCGTGTTCGAAACGACGAGCACCTTCTCCCCTGCCCACAGCCCGACCGCGTCGAGCAGATCGCTGTCGATCGTGATCGACCCGACATAAGCGAGGTTGGCCTCCGTCACCGTGGCGTTGTGAATCTTGGACCGCAATACCCAGCGCATCGCGCTGCACCCTCCTGATCTGGCCGGCCCGAGCCGGGCGAAGGCCTATAGACCGTCTTGCCGCACTTGCGAAGAACCGGGTTTGCCGCGTTCAGGCAAGGGCGCTAAGGCCACGCGAACACCATATGGGGATCGCCGATGAGGCCCACAATCGCCGACTTCGTAAAGGCGTCGCGCAGCGGCGAGCGCCCGCCCGTGGTGACCTGCTACGATCGCAGCTCGGCATTGATCGCCGAACGCGCCGGGCTGCGCTGGATTCTGGTGGGCGATTCGCTCGGACAGGTGATGCTGGGCCATGCCGATACGATTCCCGTGACGCTCGACGATATGGTGGCGCATTCGGCGGCGGTCGCGCGCGGCGCCCCGGACGCCCTCATCATCGCCGATCTGCCCTTCCTTACCTACGCCACCCCCGAACAGGCGGTCGCCTCGGCAAAGAGGCTGATGCAGGAAGGCGGAGTCCAGGCGGTAAAAATAGAGGGCGGCGCACCCGTAATCGACGCCGTGCGGCGGCTGGTCGATCTCGGCGTGCCGGTCATGGGCCATCTCGGTTTCACGCCGCAATCGTCGAACCAGATCGGGGTGCGGGTTCAGGGGCGGAGCGCCGAAGCGGCCGCCCAACTGATCCGTGATTCCGATGCCCTCGCCCACGCCGGAGCCTTCGCATTAGTACTGGAGCTCGTGCCGGCCGAACTGGCGGCGGCAATCACCGAGCGCGGGCTGATCCCGACGATCGGGATTGGCGCGGGAGCAGGCTGCTCAAGCCAGGTCCAAGTCTGGCACGACATATTGGGCTTCTCGGTCGATCCGCCCTTCCGTCACGCCGGCCGCTTCGCCGAAGTCGGGCTCGCGATCGAGCAGGGACTGACGGCTTATGCAGCGGCGGTGCGCGAGGGACGCTTCCCGACTTCGGCGAATTCGGTGTCGATCGATCCCGAAATCGTCGTCACAGCGCTGGCAAAGGCCGACGGCGGCTGAATGCGGGTCGTCCGGACGATCGCGGAACTGCGCGCCCTCCGCCCGTCGCTTGGCCATCTGGGTCTGGTGCCGACCATGGGCGCGCTGCATGACGGCCATATGAGCCTGGTCGCGCTCGCCGCGGCACGCTGCGATACGGTTGCGGCCAGCATCTTCGTCAATCCGATGCAATTCGAGCCGCACGAGGACTTCATCGAATATCCCCGGCCGATCGAGGCGGATCTGGCGAAACTGGAAGCGGCCGACGTCACGTTGGCCTTCCTGCCCACGCCTTTGGAAATCTATCCGTCGGGTTTCGACACACGGATCGAAATGGGGGTGATCGCAAACCGGCTCGAAGGCGCGGTGCGGCCGGATCATTTCGCCGGGGTCGCGACCGTCGTCGCCAAGCTGTTCAATATCATCACACCCGATATCGCCTTCTTCGGCCAGAAGGATGTCCAGCAGACGCGCGTCATCCGTCAGCTGGTCCGCGACCTGAACCTGCCCGTCGAAATTGCGATAGGACCGACGGTCCGCGAGCCCGACGGCCTCGCTCTGTCGAGCCGGAATGTCTATCTGAGCCCGGCGGATCGCGCGCAGGCGCCTGCCCTTTTCCAGGGCTTGCAGGCGGCCGAAGAGGCCTTCGCCGCGGGGACGCGCGATGCCGCCAGGCTGCGGGAACTGGTGGAAGCGCCGATCCGGCACACCAGGAGCGAGATCGATTATATCAGCATTGCCGATCCCGACACGCTCGCCGAGCTGGAGGCAATCGGCCCCAAAGGCGCGGTCGTGTCGCTGGCGGTGCGCTTCGGCACGACGCGGCTGTTGGACAATGTGATATTGGGCTAGGACCGGCCTGTCGGTTGCCCACCACGGGAATGTGATGGAACATGCGCAAAGCTAATCTCTCTGCCGTGCCGCGCACGCCGCCGCCCGTCCCGGGCTTCGAGGCGAGCCATACGCATTTCACGCGCGCCGAATGGGCAAAGCTGCGCTCCGCAGTGCCGATGACGCTCGACGAAGAGGATGTCGCCCGGCTGCGCGGTGCCAACGAGCCCACGTCGCTGGAAGAAGTCGAGGAGGTCTATCTTCCCCTCACTCGCCTCATCAACCTGCACGTCCGCGCCGCGCAGGGGCTGGCGCACGTCACCGACGAGTTCCTCAGCCGCCCCCCGATCAAGCGCCCCTATGTGGTCGCGATGGCCGGCTCGGTCGCGGTCGGCAAGAGCACGACCGCGCGTCTGCTGTGCGCCTTGCTGTCGCGCTGGCCGGCGCATCCCAAGGTCGATCTCGTGACGACCGACGGCTTTCTCTATGCCAATGCGGAACTGGGCGCGCGCGGGCTTATGGAGCGCAAGGGCTTTCCCGAAAGCTACGATGTCCGCCGCATGATCCAGTTCCTGGCGGATATCCGCTCGACCGGCAAAGCCTCGGCGCCGACCTATTCGCACCATGTCTACGACGTGATCCCCGGCGGCGATGTGCTGATCGAATCGCCCGATATATTGATCTTCGAAGGGCTGAACGTGCTCCAGCTCGGCACCGGCCCGGGAGCGCCCAAGGCACCCTTCACCGCGTCCGATTTCTTCGATCTGTCCATCTATATCGACGGGTCTCCGGGCGACATCGCGCGCTGGTACGAAGAACGCTTCATGCTACTGCGCGCGACCGCCTTCCAGGATCCGACCGCCTTCTTCCATCGCCTGGCCGTCCTGCCCGAGGACGAGGCGCGCGAGATCGCGCGACGCATCTGGCGCGACGTCAACGAACTCAACCTGGTCGAGAATATCCTGCCGAGCCGGCCGCGCGCCGACGTGATCGTGCGCAAAGGGGCCGACCACCGCGTCGACAGCCTGTGGATGCGGAAGCTCTGAACCAGAAAACCCGGTCGCCTTGAGCAAAGTCGAAGGGTATTTCGGAAGTGTGCTTCGACTTCGCTCAGCACGAACGGCTATCAGTCTACAAATAGCAAAGCGGGCGTCTCGACCAGCTTCCTGACCGCCTGCACAAAGCTCGCCGCATCATGGCCGTCGACCACGCGATGATCGCACGACATGGACAGGTTCATGATCTTGGCGATCACGATCGCGCCGTCGCGCACAACCGGCCGCTCGACCACCTTGTTAGGCCCGAGGATCGCGACCTCCGGACGGTTGATGACCGGCGTCGCGGCGATGCCGCCGAGCGGTCCGAGCGAGCTCAAGGTCAGCGTCGAGCCCGACAATTCCTCGCTCCTGGCCTTGCCGCTGCGCGCCACCTCGGCCAGCCTTTTCACCTCGGCGGACAGCTGCCAGACATTCTTCGCCTGCGCGTCGCGGATCACCGGCACCATCAGCCCCGCATCGGTCTGCGTCGCGATGCCGAGATGGACCGCGCCCGATCGCGTGACGATATTGGCCTCGTCATCATAGCGCGCGTTGATCATCGGGAATTGGGTCAGCGCCTTGCATATCGCGACGATCAGGAAAGGCAGGATCGTCAGCCGCTCCTTCTGCCCGCGCGTCTCGTTGAGGTCGGCGCGCAACGCCTCCAGCTTGGTGACGTCATACTCTTCGACATAGGTGAAATGCGGAATGGCGCGCTTCGACGCCGCCATATTCTCGGCAATGCGCCGGCGCAGGCCGACCACCTTGATCTGCTCGTCGGCCCGCGCGCCGCCGGGCGCGCGATAGCCCTGATTATAGGTCAGGAAGGCGTCGAGATCGGAATGGCGGACGCGATCCCCCTCGGCCTTCACCTGCGCCAGGTCGATGCCGAGGTTCTTCGCGCGCTCGCGCACCGCGGGCGAAGCGAGGATGCGCTTTTCCCTCCCCCCTTGTGGGGGAGGGCCAGGGAGAGGGGGTCGGGCGGCGGGGCTCGATGCGCCGTCGTCCGAATTGTTTTGTGGCTCGCTGCGCTCGCGTCCCCTCTCCCTGCCCTCTCCCGCAAGGGGAAAGGGTTCTTCCGGTTTCGCCTCAGCCGGCTCAGCCGCCACGCCTTCGGTCTCGAACACCGCCAGCACCGATCCGATCGCGATCTGGTCGCCGACCTCGCCCGCGACCTCGACGATCTTGCCCGCCACAGGCGCGGTCATCTCGACCGTCGCCTTGTCGGTCATCATGTCGCACAGCGGATCGTCTTCGGCCACATGCTCGCCAAGCTTGACGTGCCACGCCACGATCTCGGCCTCGGCAATGCCCTCGCCGATGTCGGGCAGCTTGAACGAATAGCGAGCCATCAGCCCTCCAAAACCTTCTCCAGCGCGCGCGTCAGCCGCACGGGGCCAGGGAAATACGCCCATTCCAGGCTGTGCGGATAGGGCGTGTCCCAGCCGGTCACGCGCTCGACCGGCGCCTCGAGCGCGTAGAAACAGCGCTCCTGCACGAGCGAGCTCAGCTCGGCGCCGAAGCCCGACGTCTTGGTCGCCTCGTGCACGACCACGCAACGGCCGGTCTTCTGCACCGATTTCTCGATCGTCTCGATGTCGAGCGGCACCAAAGTCCGCAGATCGATGATCTCGGCGTCGATGCCCGTTTCCGCGGCCACGCCGACCGCGACATGGACCATCGTGCCGTAGCAGAGGATCGTCACCGCCTCGCCTTCGCGCACGATCGCCGCCTGGCCGAGCGGGATGCGATAATAATCCTGCGGCACCAGCGCCGCCGGATGCTTGGCCCAGGGCGTAACCGGCCGGTCGTAATGGCCGTCAAACGGACCGTTA
>DATMIP010000073.1:0-13826 GCA_035554515.1 Sphingomonas sp.
TCGGGAGCCGCAAAGGCGCGCTCTGCATATTCCACGGGCTCGGCCGCCAGTGCCAGCAGATAGACGGCGATCAAATGGCGTCCTTGGCGAGCGCCACCCCGGCATTGCGATGCGCTGCGACCAGTGTGTTGCGCAGCAGGACTGCAATCGTCATCGGGCCGACGCCGCCCGGAACCGGCGTGATCGCGCCAGCGATCGTCGATACCTCGGCGAAGGCGACATCGCCGACGAGCCGGCTCTTGCCCTCGCCCGCATCGATACGATTGATCCCGACGTCGATCACCGCTGCGCCGGGCTTGATCCAACTGGCCTTGACCATTTCCAGTCGGCCGACCGCGGCCACCACAATGTCGGCGCGACGCACCACCGCCGGCAAATCGCGCGTCTTCGAATGGGCGACGGTGACGGTGCAGCTTTCGCCGACCAGCAATTGCGCCATCGGCTTGCCGACAATGTTGGAACGGCCGATCACGACCGCTTCCTTGCCGGCGAGATCGCCGAGCTGCTCCTTGAGCAGCATCAGGCAGCCGAGGGGGGTGCATGGCACGAATCCGTGAAGGCCAGTGGCAAGCCGCCCGGCATTGACCGGATGAAAGCCGTCGACATCCTTGTCGGGATCGATCGCCGCGATAACCGCATTCTCGTTGATCTGCGCGGGCAGCGGCAACTGGACGAGGATCCCGTCGACCGTTTCGTCGGTGTTTAATTGGCGGACAAGATCGAGAAGCTCCGTCTGGCCGGTTTCTGCCGGCAGGCGAATCGTGTCGCTCTTCATGCCGGCCGCCTCGGTCGCCTTGCCTTTGGAGCGGACATAGACCGCGCTCGCCGGATCTTCGCCGACCAGTACAACCGTCAAACCGGGCTTGCGGCCTGCCTTCTCGACGAAGGTCGGGACCAGCGCCGCGACGCGGTCACGCAGCCGTTCGGCGGCCGCCTTGCCGTCAATGATGGTGGCGGTCATGCGGTCAAATGCCGGTAGCGTGCATCGCGACCGCCGGGATCACGACCGAACGCAGGATCTGAATAACGAGCAGCACGACAAGCGGCGAAAAATCGAGCAGGCCGAAATCGGGCATCACCCGCCTAATCGGCCGATAGAGCGGCTCGGTCATTCGGCTGAGCCCATCATCCAGTTGCCGCACGAAGTCACTGTGCCGGTTGACCACATTGAAGTGCACCAGCCATGAAAGGACCGCTTGGATGATGATGATCCAGAGTACGATCCACAGCAGGTAATCGACGATGGCGAGAAGGGTTATCAGCATCAGACTGTCCTAGCCGAGTGGGGCACCGGGCGCCAGCCTTGCTGGTGGTCGCAACCGCAGAGACATGACGATGTCAGCCAAGTCGGACGAGCGTGCCCGCCCCCTTCCGCGTGAAAATCTCGATCAGCATGGCATGCGGCACGCGCCCGTCGAGGATGACCGCCGCATCCACGCCGCCCTCGACGGCGTGGATACAGGTCTGGAGCTTGGGAATCATTCCCCCATGGATCGTTCCGTCGGCCTGCAGGCCAGCGATCCGATCAGGCGAGAGATCGCTCAACAGGTTCCGGTCCTTGTCGAGCACGCCGGGAACGTCGGTCAGCAGAAAAAGGCGCTCGGCGCCGGTCGCAATCGCGATTGCGCCGGCCATCGTATCGGCGTTGATATTGTAGGTCTGGCCGTCGGCGCCGACGCCGATCGGGGCGACTACCGGGATCATCCCCGCCCTCGAAATCGTGTCGAGAATGCGGGTATCGACATCGTCGGGTTCGCCGACAAAACCCAGGTCATGCTCGCTCTGGACCTTGGTTGCGGTAATGAGGCCTCCATCCTTGCCCGAGATTCCGACCGCGCGCCCGCCCTCGGCTGCAATCCACGAGACGATCTCCTTGTTGATCGATCCCGACAGGACCATCTCGGCAACCTTCATCGTTGCTGCGTCGGTAACGCGCAGCCCGTCGATGAAGCGGCTCTCAATCCCAAGCGCCTTGAGCGCGGCGCCGATCTGCGGCCCGCCGCCATGAACGACGATCGGATTGATCCCGACTGCCTTCAGCAGCACGACATCCTCGGCGAAATCCTCCGCCGCCTCGGCGTCGCCCATGGCGTGCCCGCCATATTTCACGACAAAGGTGCTTCCGGCGTAACGCTGCATGTAAGGCAATGCCTCGGCGAGCGTCTCCGCTTTGAACAGCAAGGCAGGATCGGGCGCGTGATCGGTCATGGCGGGGCCTTTAGCGGGCCTTTGCTCCTTCGTCATCCCGGCGGAGGCCGGGATCTCGGGAGGCCGGATGGTTCGTTTGCGTCCTGTGGCCCCTGCCTGCGGGGTCCGCGCAAGATAATATCTTGCGGGGTGCCCCGCCGCCGCGGCGACGGCTAGGAATCCAGCTTGCGCCCGATCGCGACGAACAATGTGATCAGCCATGGAACCAGGATGATCGACAGCAGGACCTTGGTGAGCATCTGCCCCGCCATCAGCCCGAAGATCGGTCGCTCGCCATAAAAGGAAATGGTGATGAAGATCAGCGTGTCGACGATCTGCGATACGACGCTCGCAATCATCCCCCTGAGCCAGATGAGTCGCCCTTCGCGGTGCGCGAGCCGGGCAAAGATCAGCACGTTCAGCGATTGCGACGTGCCATAGGCGATCAGCCCCGCGATCATCATGCGCGCCCCCTGGCCGACGACGATCGGAAACGCCTCGATCGCCGGCGGATACATGCCCGGATCGGTCGGTAGCGCCAGCACCAGGCGGATGAGCATGGCGGCAGCGATCAACGGCACGAAGCTCCACCGCACCATCGCATCGGCGGCCTTGCGGCCATGCAGTTCGGCGACCGCGCTGCCCATCACCACCAGCAGCAGGAAAGCGAATACCCCGGCTTCGACCGCGAGCGACCCCAGCGATACCTGCTTCACACCCAGTATGCCCGCTGTCGTGACCATGCCGCCGTAGAAAAGCGCGAAGACGAACAGCGATTTCGGAATGGCGGGCGCGGCGGTGTGCATCAACCCATGCGTAGCGGGTGCCGTGGGCCTGTCATCCAGAAAAAAGCGCTTGAAGCTGACCTAACGTCATCCGTTACACGCGCTGGAATGGAACAGCCGCTCGACATTTCCGACGTCGTCCGCCGCACCGGGCTCACCGCCCGCGCGCTGCGCTTCTACGAAGCGCGGGCGCTGGTGCGGCCGTTGCGCACCCCGTCGGGACGGCGCGTCTATGGGCCAGGCGAGCTTCAGCGCCTGCACCAATTGGTCGCGCTCAAGGCCGCCGGCTTCAGCCTCGCCGACATTGCGAAACTGCTCAATGGCCGCTCGATCGACCTCGCCCGGCTGATCGCCGCCCAGATCGAGGCGATCGAGACGAAGACGGCGGCGCTCGGCGAAGCTCGCCGTCTGCTCCTTTCCGCAAAATCCCGCGTCGACCGTGGCGAGCCGCTCGATGCCGCGATCCTGTGCTCGCTGATCAAGACCGGAGCTACGAATATGGAACCCGAAAACTGGAAGCAGGTGACCGATCGCTATTTCTCCCCGGAGGAAAAAGCCCGCTGGGCCGAGCGAATGCCACCCAAGGGGGATTTCGATCAGGAAGCCTATAGCCGCCAATGGAGCGAGCTCGGCGAACGCATCGCCGCCCGCCTGCCGCTCGACCCGGCCTCGGCCGAAGCGCAGGCCTTGTTCGACGAATGGCAGGCTCTGCTGGCGCCGTTCACGGCGATCGCGACCCCCGAAATGTGCGCGGGCGCGACCAGGTTCTACGACAAGATGCCGGAATGGCAGGGCGATCAGAAACCGCCTTTCCCGATGGAGGTATGGACCTTCATCAAGGCGGTGGGAGCCAGCCGCAAGGCCGCCTGAAGGCCGCGCGCGGTCCGGTCTCGTGTCGACGCTCAGCGCGTCGGCACGGGCTCCGGTCCCGAATAATCGTAGAAGCCGCGGCCCGTTTTCCGCCCCAGCCAACCCGCCTCGACATATTTGACGAGCAAGGGCGCGGGGCGGAATTTCGGGTCGCCGGTGCCTTCGTGCAGCACGCGCGCAATCTCGAGGCAGGTGTCGAGGCCGATGAAGTCGGCAAGCGTCAGCGGCCCCATCGGATGGTTGAGGCCGAGGCTGACCGCCGCGTCGATGTCGGATACGGTCGCGACGCCTTCGCCCAGCGCGAAGATCGCCTCGTTGATCATCGGCAGCAGCACGCGGTTGACGATGAAGCCCGGGGCGTCATTGGCATGCACCACGGTCTTGCCGAGGCTTTTGGCGAATGCCTCGACCGTGGCGACGGTCGCGTCGGATGTGGCGAGGCCGCGGATCAGCTCGATCGGCTTCATCACCGGCACGGGATTGAAGAAATGCACGCCCATGAAGCGCGCGGGATCGGGCGCCGCCTGCGCCAGACGCGTGATCGGAATGGACGAGGTGTTGGTGGCGAGAATCGCGCCGGTCTTCAATTGCTTCCCGACCTCGGCGAAGATCGCGCGCTTGATCGGTTCGCGTTCGGTCGCGGCTTCGATCACGATGCTGGCATCGGCGAACGCCGTATAGTCGGCCTGCGGCGCGATCCGATCCAGTGCAGCGTCGCGATCCGCCTCGCCTATCTGCTCCTTTTCGACCGCGCGGGCGAGGCGTTTGGCAATGCCCGCCTTGCCTTTCTCCGACTGATCCAGGCCGATGTCGCTCAGCAGGACGCGGTAGCCCGATTGCGCGGCGACCTGCGCGATCCCCGCGCCCATTTGCCCCGCGCCGATTACGCCGATGGTGTTCATATGCCCTCCAAGCCCTCCTCCGTTCGTGTCGAGTAAGGTCGAGCTTGTCGAGACCCGTATCGAGACATTTGCGCGAAACATGCCTCGATACGCCATCTCGACAAGCTCGACGGCTACTCGGCACGAACGGCACCGCCTTCTCCAACCAGACTCTAAGGCGCTATCGGCTCGGGTCTGGCCTCGGCGAGGATCAGCGAAAACAGTTTGGCGTCGTCGGTCCATTCGCGGACCGGAGTCCAGCCACCCGCAGCCAGCAGCTGGCGCCCGCTGCGCGGCGTATATTTATGGCTGTTCTCGGTGTGGATGGTTTCGTCCGCCGTCATTTCGAAGTGGCGGCCGGCGATCAGGAAGCTGACGTCGCGCGTCGCGGCGAGGTGCATCTCTATCCGCGACCATGTGTCGTTCCAGATCGCGCGATGCTTGAAGGCGTCGATCGGTATGTCGCCCCCCAATTCGCGATTGATCCGTTCGAGCAGATTGAGGTTGAATGCGGCGGTGACCCCGGTCGCGTCGTCATAGGCTCGGATCAGGATATCGGTGTCCTTCACCTGGTCCATGCCGATCAGCAACATCGATCCGACGCCCATCGTTTCGATCATGTCGCGCAGCAGGTTCACACCCGAGCGAGGCACGAGATTGCCGATCGTCGAACCGGGGAAAAAGCCAAGCTTGGGCAGATCGGCAACCGCCTCGGGCAAATGCACCGGATGCATGAAATTGGCTTCGACCGGCACGATCGGCAGGTCAGGAAATTGAACCGACAGGCCGGCTGCGGCTTCGCGGAGGAAGTCCCCCGAAATGTCGATCGGCACATACGCCGACGGCGCGACGCGGGACAGAAGATGAGGTGTCTTGACCGAGGAGCCCGAACCGAATTCGACGATCGCGCGGCCTTCGCCGACAATCCGCCTGACATCGCCGCTATATCGGGCGAGCAGCGCCGTTTCGGTGCGCGTGGGATAATATTCGGGGAGCTCGGTGATCTCCTCGAACAATTGCGATCCGCGCAGATCGTAGAACCAGCGCGCAGGGATCGCCTTGCGGGGCTGTGCAAGGCCGGTCAGCACATCTGCCAGAAAGGCGGGATCGGCTTCCAAGGCCTCCGCCGGCACATCATATGCGAGAAGCATCACAGGTCCTTCGCGAGGCGCACGCCGGTGAATTGCCACCGCTGCCAGGGATAGAAGAAATTGCGATAGGATGCTCGGCTGTGACCGCGCGGTGTGGCGCAGCTTGCGCCTTTCAGAACGGCCTGGCCGCTCATGAATTTGCCATTATATTCGCCGACCGCGCCCTCCGCGGGGGTGAAACCGGGAAAGGGCAGGAACGCGCTGCCCGTCCATTCCCAAACGTCGCCAAACATTTGCCCGGGTGCGTCGCTCCAGTGCGCAGCACGTGGGCGGACCGGGCCTGCTTCATCGAGCTGGGTGCCGGCGGCAGGATCCAGCCCATGCGCCGCGCTTTCCCATTCGGCTTCGGTCGGCAGGCGTGCCCCGGCCCAGCGTGCATAAGCGTCAGCCTCGTAATAGCTGATATGCGTTACCGGTGCGGCGGGATGCACAGGGTGCAGGCCATCGAGCGCAAACGCCTTCCAATCGCCGTCATAGCGCCAGTAAAGCGGTGCGCTGACGCGCTCGCGCTGGGCCCAGGCCCAGCCGTCGGCGAGCCACAATTCGGCGCGCCGATAGCCGTCATCTGCCATGAACTCCTGCCATTCGGCGTTGGTTACCGGACGGTCGGCAAGCGCATGGGGCGCGAGGAAGGTGCGATGGCGGGGCCCTTCGGCATCGAAGGCGAACCCACTGCCACCATGGCCGATCTCGACGATCCCGATCCGCCCCTCGGTCCAGCCGAGCGGGTCGGGCATCGGCACCGGCTGGTTGCGCGGCCGATCCCATAGGGGCGGATCGAGCGGGCTGGCGGCGAAGGCGGCGAGCAGATCGGTCAGCATCAATTCCTGATGCTGCTGTTCGTGATTGATACCGAGCGTGACCAGATCGAGCGCGGCCGGCGGCAGCGACGGTAGCGCCGCTGTCAGGGCGTCATCGGTGGCGATACGCCAGGCCAATATCTCGTCCAGGGTCGGGCGGGCGAGCATCCCGCGGCGGTCGCGCGCGTGCCGCGCGCCTTCCGCCTCATAGTAACTGTTGAACAGATAGGCATAGCGTTCGTCATAAGGCCGGTGGCCCGCGACATGGTCACGCAGCACGAAAGTGTCGAAGAACCAGGTCGTGTGCGCAAGGTGCCATTTTGCCGGGGATGCGTCCGCGTGCGGCTGGATTGTCGCATCCGCATCCGACAAGGGGCCGGTGAGCGCGACGCTGAGATTGCGTGCCCGGCGATAAGCGGCATTCAGATCGCCGGTGCCGGCATAGTCATGCGCACGAGCAGCCATGCGGAAGCCCCTTCAGCAGGCGCCATGCGGCGCGTCCGTCCCCCTAAATCGTTGCGCGAACGCTCCAATCAACCCCTCGTTGCGCCCGGTCTCCAAACTATGTCGCCACCTGCTGCCAGATTCAGCAGGCGCGCCAGTACGAACAGGTGATCGGACAGGCGATTGATATAAGCGAGCGCCTGCGGATTGAGCGCCACCTCGCTTGCCGCTGCGACTGCGCTGCGCTCGGCGCGACGGACGACCGAACGCGCAAGGTGGAGCTGGGCGGCGGACGGAAGACCGCCGGGCAGGATGAAGGAGGTCAGTGGCGCGAGGCCCTCGTTCATCCGATCGATCTCACGTTCCAGCCGTTCGACCTGCGCTGCGGTGATACGCAGAACCATCTCGCCCGGTGTAAAATCTTCGCCGGGAGTGGCCAGATCGGCGCCCAGATCGAACATCTCATTCTGGATATGTTCCAGCATTTCGCGCTCGGGGCCGGCGTCGAGGCTCGCGGCGGCGGCGCCGATCGCGCAATTGGCTTCGTCGACGTCGCCGATCACGGCAATGCGCGGCGAGGCCTTGCTGACGCGCGATCCGTCCACCAGCCCCGTCTGCCCGGCATCGCCGGTACGGGTATAGATGCGGTTGAGCCTGACCATCCGATCGACGCGTCAGCCGGCGTGGCCGCGCGCGATCATCAGGAACAGGATCGCGAGCACGACCGCGCCCGCCTGAAACTGGATCCGGCGCCACATCATGCGGTTCTGCTGGAGGCTCGAGACGCTCACCCCCTTGCCGTCAACCTCGTCGCGATTGGCGCGCAGCATGGCGATCACGCCACGCACGATCGAAACGACGGCGCCCAGCGCCGCGATAATGATCAGGATGAAGAGGAATGTTTGCATGCGCCCCATTTAGGCATTGGCGGACGCGGCGCCAATGGGAAGTTCGCCCGCGCGCAACGCCGCCAGCAGACGGGCGGGATCGGCACCCTGTGCACGCAGCTGGGCGAGCGGCTGCGCCCCGTGACGCTTGGCGAGGCGCGTACCATCGGACCCGGTCAGCAGCGGATGATGGTGGTAAGCCGGCGTCGGCAGGCCGAGCAGCGCCTGGAGCAGCCGGTGGATGTGGGTCGCTTCGAACAGGTCCAAGCCACGGACGACATCGCTCACGCCTTGCGCGGCATCGTCCACGGTGACCGCGAGATGATAGGAGGTAGGCGTTTCCTTGCGCGCGAGAACGACGTCGCCGTGCGGGAGCGGATCTGCTTTGATCCACCCGGCGGTCGCATCGTACCACCAGAGGAGGGGCTGGATGCGCGCACCCGCCTCCGCCATGTCCAGTCGCCAGCAATGCGGCTGATCCGCGCGTCTTTCCCGTTCCTCGTCGGACAGGTGGCGGCACGTGCCCGGATAGGCGGGTCCCGCGTCGCCATGCGGCGCGCCGGCGCTGGCCGAAATTTCGGCACGGGTGCAGAAACAGGGGTAGAGCAGCCCCATCGCCTTCAATCGCTCGAGCGCATCGGCGTAGAGCGGCAGCCGCGCGGACTGGCGCACGACGGGCCCGTCCCAGCCGAGCCCGAGCCAGGCCAGATCCTCCTTGATCCCGGCAACAAATTCCTCCCGGCATCGCGTGCCGTCGATATCCTCGATGCGCAGCAGAAAGCGTCCGCCGGCCGCGCGCGCCAGATCGTGCGCGCGCACCGCCGAATAGGCATGACCGAGGTGGAGTAGCCCGGTCGGGCTCGGCGCAAAGCGGGAAACTGTGGACATCATGAAAAACGGCTCTTGACCGCGAGTCGCGACAATGGTGTCATGCTCCCGTCACGCTGCTCTGGCAGGCGGCAGGACGACGGAGACGTGGCGGCAACGACCTCGCCTCCCGAGTGCGACGGGACCGAGTGACGATCCCTGGCCGGTGCGCTCCGCCGACGCGGAGGATTTGGTCGTTCCATGTATCATCCTGATCTCATTCGACATCCGGACTCGTGCCCTACTCTGGTATTGAACGCGGATTATACCCCGCTGTCTTATTATCCCTTGTCGATCTGGCCGTGGCAGACGGCGGTCAAGGCGGTGTTCCTCGATCGTGTCTCGATCGTGTCGCACTATGAACGCGAGGTGAGAAGCCCGAACCACAGCATCAAGCTGCCGTCGGTGATCGCGCTCAAGCAATATGTCCGTCCCTCGGCGCACCCCGCTTTCACCCGGTTCAACCTGTTCCTACGCGACCGCTTCTCCTGCCAATATTGCGGGACGCTGGCCGATCTGACCTTCGACCATGTCACGCCCCGCGCGCAGGGTGGGCGCACGACCTGGGAAAATGTCTCGACCGCATGCGCCCCCTGCAATCTCAGGAAGGGCGGACGGACGCCGCGACAGGCGGGGATGAAGCTGTACGAAATGCCCTATCGCCCGACTTCGTGGCAGCTGCAGGAAAATGGCCGCAGCTTCCCGCCCAACTATCTACACGACTCCTGGCGCGACTGGCTCTACTGGGACATCGAACTGGAGGCGTAGGGTATCCTGTCCAACCCTGCCGTTCGTCCCGAGTAGCCATCGAGCTTGTCGAGATGGTGTATCGAGGGCTGCCTCGATACGGGTTCTCGACTGCGCTCGAACCCTACTCGACACGAACGGCGCGGTGATGGGTTTCTCAAAGTCCCCGTCATAATCGATGGAGTGAGCTGTGGGCGCCGGTAGCGCATTTCAATGGGACGATCCGCTGCTGCTGGAAGACCAGCTCGGCGATGAAGAGCGGATGATCCGCGACACCGCGCGCGGCTATGCGCAGGACAAGCTCGCACCGCGCATTCAGGAAGCTTACGCCAACGAGCTTACCGATCGCGCCATCTTCGACGAGATGGGCGCGCTCGGTTTGCTCGGCGTGACCCTGCCCGAACATTATGGCGGCGTCGGCGCGTCCTACGTCAGTTACGGGCTGGTCGCGCGCGAGATCGAGCGGGTGGATTCGGGCTACCGATCGATGATGAGCGTCCAGTCGTCGCTCGTAATGTATCCGATCCATGCCTACGGCTCCGAGGCGCAGCGCGAACGCTGGCTGCCGAAGCTGGCCGCGGGCGCGGCGATCGGCTGTTTCGGCCTGACCGAGCCCGAAGCCGGCTCCGATCCGGGCGGAATGCGCACGCGCGCCGAGAAGATCGACGGCGGCTATCGCCTGACCGGCGAGAAGATCTGGATCACCAATTCGCCGATCGCGGACATATTCGTGGTGTGGGCCAATTCCGACGCGCATGACGGCAAGATCCGCGGCTTCGTGCTCGAAAAAGGGATGAAGGGGCTGAGCGCGCCCAGGATCGAGGGCAAATTGTCGCTGCGCGCGTCGATCACCGGCGGGATCGTGATGCAGGGCGTCGAAGTCTCCGAAGACCATCTTTTGCCCGATGCGCAGGGTCTGGGCGCCCCGTTCGGCTGCCTCAATCGCGCGCGCTACGGCATCGGCTGGGGCGTGATGGGCGCTGCCGAGGATTGCTGGCATCGCGCGCGCCAGTATACGCTCGACCGGCGTCAGTTCGGCCGGCCGCTCGCGGCGACCCAGCTTGTCCAGAAGAAGCTGGCCGACATGCAGACCGAAATCACGCTTGGCCTGCAGGCGGCATTGCGCGTCGGGCGTCTCTTCGACGCAGGGCAGATGGCGCCTGAGATGATCAGCCTGATCAAGCGCAACAATTGCGGCAAGGCGCTGGATATCGCCCGCGTCGCGCGCGACATGCACGGCGGCAATGGCATTACCGGCGAATATCACGTCATCCGCCACGCCCAGAATCTCGAAACGGTCAATACCTACGAGGGCACGCATGATGTCCATGCGCTCATCCTCGGCCGCGCTCAGACCGGGCTGCAGGCGTTCGGCTGATGGCGGATGATCCGCATAGCCTGTTCGACGCCTGGTATGCCGAGGCGCGCCAGGCGGAGCCCAATGACAGCAATGCGATGGCGCTCGCCACGGTCGATGCCGATGGACGGCCATCGGTGCGAATGGTGCTGCTCAAGGGGCATGACGGCCAAGGCTTCGTCTTCTATACCAATCTCAACAGCCGCAAGGCGCGTGCGCTGATCGATCGGCCCAGCGCCGCCCTGCTCTTTCACTGGAAGTCGCTGCGCCGCCAGGTGCGTGTCGAAGGGCGCGTGAGCGAAGTGTCGCAGGACGAAGCCGACGCCTATTTCGCCACGCGCGCACGCGATTCGCAGCTCGGCGCATGGGCATCGGACCAATCCCAGCCCTTGCCGGCGCGCGAAATGTTCGAAGCGCAATTCGCCGACTTCCAGGCCCGCTTCGACGGTCAGGCGGTGCCACGTCCGCCGCATTGGTCGGGGTTCCGCATCGCCCCGGCCGCGATCGAATTCTGGCAGGACCGCCCGCACCGGCTGCACGAGCGGCGCCTGTTCACCCGCGTGGATGGCGGCTGGACGGAGGGCCTGCTCTACCCGTGACGCGCGTGCCCTTCTTCCACGTCGATGCGTTCGTGCACGGGCCTTTCACCGGCAATCCGGCAGGCGTGATCCAGCTCGAGGCATGGTGCGATGATCAGACGCTCCAGGCGATCGCCGCGGAGGTCAACCTGCCCGCGACCGCCTTTGCCGTCGCCGCCGGCGGCACCGAGGACCATACCATCCGCTGGTTTTCGCCGCATGCCGAAATCGCTTTGTGCGGGCATGGCACGCTCGCGGCGGGCCACGCGCTGATCGGCGCGCGCGATACGATCCGCTTTGCGACGCGGCGCGCCGGCATCGTCACCGTCACGCGTGACGAGGATCGCTATGCTTTGTCGTTGCCGGCGCTGGCTGCCGCGCCGCGCGCGCTGCCCGAAAGCGTGGCGGCGCTCGGCGGCGCGCCGGTCGAGACGCTGTGGCACGAAGGCGGCTATGCGTTGATCGTCTACGAAAATGAAGCGGCGGTCCGCGCGCTCACCCCCGATGTCGCGGCGCTGGCCGCGCTTGGCGAGATCCAGCACAGCGCGACCGCGCCCGGCGTGGCGACCGATATCGTCAGCCGCGTCTTCACCCGGGGCGTGGAGGACGCCGTAACCGGCTCGGCCCATTCGGTGCTGACGCCTTATTGGTCGACGAAGCTCGGCCGGACGGCGTTCAGCGCGTTCCAGGCGTCATCGCGCGGGGGGCACCTGTCATGCCGGCTGGACTGCGACCGCGCGATACTAAGTGGACAATGTATCACCGTGATCGAGGGAGGTTTCACACTCTAATCGTCGCCCCGGCGGAGGCCGGGGCCGCTGGAGGCTCGGGCGAAGGTGGTGGCACACTCCTGCGGCCCCGGCCTCCGCCGGGGCGACGGACTACGCCGCCTCCAGCTCCGCCGCGACGGTTTCCTCGATCCAGCCGCCGCCAACTATGCGGTCGCCGTCGTACAAAACCGCCGCCTGTCCCGGTGCCACGCCATATTCGGGCGTGTCGAAATGCACGGCCTTGCCGTCGAACCGGGCCGGCACCGGCCTGGCAAGCGAGCGGACCTTGACCGATAGGCCGCCGCCCGCGTCCTCGCCCAGCCAGTTGATGTCGCTCAGCCGCGCCGTGCGGACCGCCAGCGCCGCGCGTGGCCCGACCACCAGCCGCCGCTCCGCCGCGTCGATCCGGATCACGTAAAGCGGCTCGGGCGCGCCGCCTATCTCGATGCCGCGGCGCTGGCCCACGGTGAAGCCCGCGACGCCGCGATGGGTGCCCAGCACGCGCCCGGCGAGATCGACGATTTCGCCGGGCGCCGCCGCCTCGGGGCGCAGCTTGCGCACCACGGCGCCATAATCGCCGTCGGGGACGAAGCAGATATCCTGGCTGTCGGGCTTGGCCGCCACGCTTAGGCCATGGTCCGCCGCGATCGCGCGCACCTGATCTTTGGGCATGCCGCCCAACGGAAAGCGCAGATACTCCAGCTGGTCGCGCGTCGTCGCAAACAGGAAATAGCTCTGGTCGCGCGCCGGATCGTGCGCGCGATGCAATTCCGGCCCCCGCCTGCCGGCGACGCGTCGCACATAATGGCCGGTCGCCAGGCAATCGGCGCCCAGCTCGCGCGCCAGCCTGAACAGGTCGGTGAACTTGACGCCCTGATTGCAGCGCACGCAGGGGATGGGCGTACGGCCGGCGACATAATCGTCGGCGAAGCGGTCGATCACCGACGCGCGGAACGCACTTTCATAATCGAACACATAATGCGCGATGCCAAGCCGTTCGGCGACCGCGCGCGCGTCGGCAATATCCTTGCCCGCACAACAGCTTCCCGCCCGGCCCACCGCGGCGCCATGATCGTAAAGCTGGAGGGTGACGCCGATCGTCTCGGCGCCGCTCGCCGCCGCCAGCGCGGCCACGACCGAACTGTCGACCCCGCCGGACATGGCGACGACGATTCGGCGGCGCCCGGACGCGCTTCCCAGCTGAAACAGGTCTTCCACGATCCTTCGCCTTTAGCCGATCTGGTCCGAAATGGAAAAGACCCGCTAAATCCAGCCGCTTCCGACCCGTCATAGCAATTGTGCAACGGGAGCGGAATTACGTGAAAATCCATCTGGACATGACTGGCAGCAGGCTTGCCCAGCCGGATTTCGCGATGCTGCGCGCGGGCATTGCGGCGGCGCAGGCAACCACGCCCACCGCCGCGGCAAGCGAAGTCGCCCATAACCATTTTGACCTCGCAGAGGCGTTGACGCGCCTTTTCGCGGATCGGGCGACGGGCGCG
>DATMIP010000074.1:0-10937 GCA_035554515.1 Sphingomonas sp.
CGGAATTTCCTGCGCCTCGTCCGGATAGCCGAGCAGGAACTCGCCGGTGGCGAGCGGTGCCCATTGATTGTCGGGCAGCAACTTGCCGCCTCCGATCATCCGCAACCGCTCGGCTTCGCCCGAAAGCTGGCCTTCGAAGACCGGATCGCCGAAGCCGTCGGACAGGCCGAAATGCTCCTTGTTGGTCGGAGTCAGGGTGCCGTCGTCGTCACGCAGGATGGCCGACATGTCCTGGTAGGATGCGTCATCCGGGCCAATACCCTTCAGCATAACCACGCCGCCATCCGATTCCTCGCACAGCCGGATCAATTCGGCCGTCTCGGCTTCAAGATCGTCTATCGGCGTTCCGTCGCTTTTCATTTCGGCGTTCATCGACACGAGCATGTGGACCCGCGTGTCGCCGCGCGAATTGCGCCACACCGCATCGCGTTTATCGAGGAATGGATCATCGCCCAGGATCGGCGCGCGATGCTCCATCCCGTCGATAAATTCGTCGGGCAACGCGCGGAGCGTGCGCGTCGGCACCTCCAGCGCAAACAGGCCGGTGAAGCTGAAGGCGATATTGATCGCCACCTTGGGCTTCATCAGCTGGACTTCGCCCGGATAATCGGGGACGCCTTCGGCGCGCACCACATCCTTTACGCGCGGGTTGCGCGTGCGCAGCAATGCTTCCCCGCGTTCCGGGTTTTTCCACCGCGCGGCGGTCGTTATTCGCGGCCGCAGCGATTCGACGAACGCACGGCCTTTCGCGGCATCGCGGATCGTCAGAAAGAAATAGCGCGCCTTGGGGAAGCCCTGCCGCCCGTAAGCGCGCAGGATGCCACCCTGAATGTCGGCGAGATCGAGCATGCTCATATGACAGCCTTCGGAAAGCGCGTGCGGATCACCCCGGGCGGCTGCGTCGGCCCCACCAGATCGGCGGGTTTATGTTGCGACAGGAAATCGCGGAATGCCGCGCCGAGCGTGCCCGGCTCGGCGTCTTGCTGCTCGGCGGCGAAGCGCGTGAATGCCTGCTGCAGGTAAAGTGCCTTCAGCACGTGGCGCAGCGTTGCATCGGGCGCGGCCGGGAACGGCTTTTTCCCGCGGCGCATCACCCATAGATAGTCGATCGCGATCCCGATCAGGACCAGCGCAACCGCGAGCAACAAGGCGCCCCACCACGGCCAATGCCGCCACCAGCCGATCAATGCTCCCGCCACCGCCAGGCCAATCGGCACGGCCAGCAGCCCCGCCGTCGACAGCGACGGCAGCGGCGGCGTCTCGGTCCAATAATCGTTGAACGGCATCAGCGTCTCGACCTGGCAATCGAGCATCATATCGGCGAAGCCCTTCGCGTCCTTCACGTCGGCGAAACCGTAAGCGTAGCGGAAGATGGCGGTGAGCTCTTCCGGCATCTTGCCCCACAATTCCTCGAAATATGCGCGCGGCTCGTCCTTCCCGTCGGCGGGATCGAAGTCGATCATCACCAGCAGATAGGGACAGGCCAAGGCGTCGACCGACGCCGCTTCGAGCAGATCGGTGTTCCGGATAGCCGACACCAGGGCGTCGGCACGGTCGCGCCCATTGAAGAAAGGCTGATCGAGAACGACGAACCGTGCGAAATGGGTGCGCAGCGATCGTGCGAAGGGGCTCTGGATACCGACCTGCTCGGATGCGTGCGATTGGAGCGCGGTCGGCAGCGTTTCCAGCGCCTCGCGCACCATGTGGATGGGCGAGCTTCTCAGCCCCTCATGCTCCACGATCCCGGTGTTGCAGATCGGCACGACGCCTGTGTAGAAATAATGGCCGCCGTCGAGATTAGGCATCGTCCTTCTCCACCCCTTCGGCGCTTGCCTTGATCACGGGCACCGGCGCGACTTCGACCGGCGCCAGTTTGGGCGCCTCGTCGACCCGCGGCTTGCCCGGGACCATTTGCTCGACCGCCGCGCGTACCGCCACCTTGTCCGCTTCGGCGGTTGCCGGCGCGGTCGGACCGGCGGCGACCGCAGCGACGATTTCCGGGGGAATCGCATGCACGACATGGACCGCCTCGGGCGGCCCCTCGCCCTTCGGCCCCCACCGCGCCCGTACCGCCTCGCACCGGTGACGATCGGCCGCGCTCGTATCGCAACTCGCGACCGGCGCGTAACCGGGCGCGCCCAGCCCGCCCTGCACAGCGATCAATATATCGCGATACGCCCCGGCCATGGCGGCGTCATCCAGCCGCCCGTCGACCTCGCGCAGCTTGCGCGCCAGCTTCAGCGCCAGTTTGATGTCGCGCTGCCCGCTGCCCGGAGTAGCGTTGTAATAATAATTGGTATCGACCTGATTGGCGCGGATATAGTTCTTGAACGGCGTGATCGGGATCGAGTTCGGGTATTTCGTGCTCGAATACCAGAACAGGTCCAGGCCGCCCGGAATGCCATCGGCGAACGCATCGATATATTGATCCCAGGTGCCGTTGAAATTGCTGCAGAACAGCATGTAATCGTTTCGGAGTGTCTGCGGCCCCTGCCCCCGTTGCGGCCATTGATCGCGCCGGATCATCACCCAGCGCGCGAAATGGATCAGCGAAAGCCCGAGCAACCCCGACAGCGTGGCCGGAAGCGCGCGCGAGACCATGAACAGGAAGCTATTGATCCACGTCATGCGCGGCCGCATCGGCGTCACGACGTTCATGCCATAGGCCTTGCCAGCGACGTTCGACATGCAGCCTCCCCGCTTTCATCCGTCCGGACCGCGGATATCGCCTCCGCTCCGCCGGTCATCCGACTCGATACGCTACACGCTACGCCGCCAAAACTGACACGGCCGGCGGCGCCGGCCTAGCTCTAATAGCTCTGATATCGATCCGGGCCGGCATATTCCCAAAAATAACGGCTGCGTGACGATTCCGCCGTGACACGCGGCCTGTATCATGTCTTCTTTGGCTCGGACGGTTTCGCAACCGTCATAGCGCGCCGGTACGGAAATGGCCTTGGCGAACGACTATGTCTTCCGACCTGAGGAGCGGCCGACCTTTCCCGGCGCGCCATTCGCCCCGTCGCATTCGCTTCCACAGCGGCTCGGATATGGCGCGGTTGGATTGCTGGTCGGCGCGACCGCCACCTTTGGCAATGGCCTGGTCAACGTAAACGTCGCCAACCTGTCAGGCGCACTCGGCACCTACGCGGTCCAGGCGACCTTGCTGCCGGCCATTTATGTTGCCGCCAATGCCAGTGCCAATCTGATGCTGATCAAGGCGCGCATCCAATATGGCATCCCGGCGATCACGCATGGGCTGCTGATCCTCTACGCCTGCGTCGGCCTGCTCCAGTTCGTCTTTCCGGGCTTTGCGGCGGCGGCGCTGATCCGCTTCGTCAGCGGCACGACCGCCGCCGCCCTGACCACGCTCACCATCTATTATTTCATCCAGGCCTTTCCGCTGAAGCTGCGGCCCCTGGCGCTGGTGGCCGGAATCGGCACGATCCAGCTCGGCTTGCCACTGGCGCGGATGGTGCCGGTCGAGATGCTGGCGCTCGACCATTGGCGGGGGCTGCATCTGATCGAGGTCGGCCTGGCGCTGACCGTCATGGCCGCGATCACCACCCACCCCCTGCCGCCGAGCGAATGCGGCCGCGCCTTTTCGCCACTCGATTTCCTGACTTATGCTTTGTTTCTGTCGGCGATGCTCCTGCTTTGCAGCGTGCTGTCCCTCGGGCGTTTGCTGTGGTGGACCGATACGCCCTGGATGGGCCTCGCGCTGGCGGTTGCGGTGACGCTGTTCGCGTCGGTAGCGCTGCTCGAACATTATCGCCGTGAACCTTTGCTGCAGTTGCGATGGATCGGCAGCTACGACATCATGCGCTTCGCTGCCGTCGCCGTGGTGCTGCGTCTGGCGCTTGCGGAGCAGACCTATGGCGCGATCGGCCTGCTGACTGCGGGCGGGCTCACCAACGATCAGCTTCACATCCTGTTCGCGATCGTGCTCGTGGCGATGGTGCTCGGCATCGTCACAGCGGCGCTGACGCTGTCGGAAAGCCGATTGCGCTATCAGGTGATGATCGCCTCCCTGATCATCGCGCTGGGCGCGTGGCTCGATACGGATGCGACCAACGTCACCCGCCCGCCGCAGCTCTATCTGAGCCAGGCGCTGATCGGCTTCGGGACCACCCTGTTCATCGGGCCGGCATTGGTGTTCGGGTTCCTGCGCATGATACAGCGCGGGCCCAATCACCTGGTCAGCTTCATCGTGCTGTTCAGCGTGACACAGAATGTAGGCGGCCTTGCCGGATCCGCCTTGCTGGGCTCGTACCAGGTGATGGCGACGCGGGCGCATGCCGGCGCGCTTTCCGAACATCTGATCGGCGCCGACCCGCAAGTCGTCGCGCGCATTCAGGCCGGCACGGCCAGCCTGACAGGGGCGATCGCCGATCCCACCCAGCAGGCGGCGCAGGGTGCCGGCCTGCTTGGCCAAGCACTGACGCGCGAAGCGACGATCCTCGCATTCGGCGATGTGTTCCGGCTCGTCACCGCGATCGCGCTGCTGGCTGCTCTCTACCTCGCCGGCCGGCTGATCGCCGATGCGATCCGCAAACGCCGGCAGACCCAGGAGACCCGGGCATGACCGACGCTGCCGCGCAGCCCGCCGCGGAAAGCCCTCCCAGTCCGTCATGGAGGCCGCCGCCCAAGAGCCGGATCGTGGCCATATCGATCCTGCTGGTCGCGCTGGCGGCGATCCTCGCCTTGCTCGCGGCCTGGCGGCTGCCGCCTTTTGCCGGGAGCGGCCAATCCACCGAGAATGCCTATGTGCGCGGCCGTACGACCGTGATCGCGCCGCAGGTCAGCGGATATGTCGTCGCGGTGCTGGTCAAGGATTATGAACAGGTCCGCTCCGGACAGATCATCGCCCGGATCGACGACGCAATCTACGTCGCGCGCGTCGCTCAGGCGCGGGCCAACCTTGCCGCGCAACGTGCCGCGCTCGCCAATAGCCGTCAGGCGCGCGCCGCCCGCACCGCGAACCTGCAAGGCCAGGTGGCCGGGCTCGGCAACGCCAGGGCGCAATTGCTGCGTGCAAAGGCCGATATGGCCCGGGTCGACGATCTGGTTCGCGACGGCTCGGTGTCGCGCCGCGAGCGCGACCAGACGCTGGCGGCGTTGCGCCAGGCCGAAGCCCAAGTTCGTCAGGCGGACGCGGCGGACCGGATCGCGCGCGAGGATATCCGTACCGTCGATGTCGGGCGCGGCGGGCTTGAGGCGCAGGTCCAGGCGGCCGAAGCCCAGCTCCGCCTGGCCCAGATCGACCTTGCTCACACGGTGATCCGCGCGCCCGAGGACGGTCAGTTGGGGGAAATCGGCGTACGCGTCGGCCAATATGTCACGAACGGCACGCAGCTTTTCTCGCTGGTGCCGCCGGACCGGTGGGTCATCGCCAACTATAAGGAAGCGCAGACAGCGCATATGGCGCCCGGGCAGAGAGCGAGCTTCACCGTCGATGCGCTGGGCGGCGCACGCCTGAAGGGCCATGTCGAGCGCCTGTCACCCGCGGCCGGCTCCGAATTCTCGGTGCTCAAGCCCGACAACGCCACCGGCAATTTCGTCAAGGTGCCGCAGCGGATCGGCGTGCGTATCGCCGTCGATCCGGACCAGGCGCTCGCTGCCCGGCTGCGCCCGGGCATGTCGGTCGAAGCCACTGTTCATACCATCCGATGAAACGCGTCATCGCCTCCTTGCTGGCGCTGGCCGCAGGCGCATGCGTGGGGCCACGCCCCGCCCCACCTAGCTCCGCGGCGGTTACGCCGCCGGCCGCCTGGCAGACGTCGCTTCCGGCAACTGCACCGATAAATGCCGAGTGGTGGCAAGGGTTCGGCGATCCGGTGCTGACGCGCATTGTCGGGACCGCGCTGGCCAATAACAGCGATATCGCGATCGCGGCCGCGCGTATCGACGAGGCGCGCGCGCAATTCCGGCTCGCGCGCGCGCAATTGCTGCCGAACGCCGGGCTGGTCGCCGGCGGCGACCGGGAACGCTTCCTCAATGCCTTCGGCGTCGGCACCTATCAGACGGCCGGCAAGGCGGAGCTGTCGGCGAGCTATGATCTCGATCTGTTCGGGCGACTGTCCAGCGCCAGCGCCACGGCCCGTGCGTCATTGCTCTCGTCGCAAGCTTCCTACGCCACGGTCCGCCTTGCGGTCGCGACATCCGCGGCTAGCGGCTACATCACGCTGCGCGCGCTGGATGCGCGGCTCGAAATCCTGCGCGAGACGCTGACCGCGCGCGAAAATTCGGTCCACATCACGCGCCGCCGGGCGGAAACGGGTTATACGAGCGAGCTCGAGCGGCAACAGGCCGAGGCCGAATATCAGGCGACCTTGCAGCTCATCCCGGTGGCGGAGCTCGCCATCCGGCGGCAGGAAGACGGGCTGAGCCTGCTGCTCGGCGCCAATCCGCGGACGATCGAGCGCGGTGCCGCGCTCGATGCGCTGACGCCCCTGCCCGTCCCCGCCACCCTGCCCGCCGCCTTGCTGCGCGACCGTCCGGATATCGCGCAGGCCGAGCAGCAAATGATCGCGGCCGATCGTTCGCTCGATGCGGTACGCGCCGCCTTCATGCCCGACGTCCGGTTGAGCGCGGCGGGGGGCTATGTCGCCTCGACGCTGATCCCCGATCCGGTGCGCATCTTCTCACTCGGCGGCAGCATCCTGGCGCCTTTGTTCGAGGGCGGAGCGCTACGCGCGCAAGCCGACGCGGCGGCGGCGCGTCGCGACCAGGCGGCGTTCGGCTATCGCCGCACCGCGCTCGCTGCCTTCCGCGATGTCGAAGATGCGCTCGCCGCGATCCAGCGCTCCTCCGAACAGGAGCGCGCCCTCGCCGGCCAGCGCGACGCGCTCGCCGTCGCGCTGCGTCTCGCCACCAACCGCTACCTGGCGGGCTACGCCTCCTACCTCGACAAGCTCGACGCCCAGCGCGGCCTGCTCGGCGCGGAGCTGACATTGATCCAGGCCCGCGCCGACACGCTCAACGCCGAAGTCGCATTGTATCAGAGCCTGGGCGGCGGTTGGTCGAAGGATGCGCTGACGGCAGGAAAGGAATGATCCGATGGACGCGTCCTATTTCTCCGCAATCGCCGGGCTGACCGGCGCCGGAATTGGCGGGCTCACCTCGCTCGCCACATCGTGGATCACGCAGCAAACCCAGTCGCGTCAGCGCGAGCGCGAAATCGCACGCACGCGCCGTGAGCGGCTGTTCACCGCCTTTATCGAGGAAGCGTCGCGTCTCTTCGCCGACGCGATCGGGCATGAGAAGGATGACGTGAACGATCTCGTCCGGCTTTACGCGCTGGTGGCACGCATGCGGCTGGCGGCATCCCCGTCCGTGATCGAAGCCGCCGAGCGCGTCGTGCTGGCGGTGATCGCGGCCTATCAGGCGCCCAATCGCACGCTGCGGGAATTGCACCTGTTCGCGCGCGAAGGGCACATGGACCCGCTGCTGGAATTCAGTGAAGCTTGCCGCGCCGAGTTGATCCGATTCTGAAACGCGACGATTGCCGACCGCGCATCTTTGGATTGCAACAGATCAATTGGTAAGCCGGCATTCACGGGCCTAGCGTCCGGATCGTTACGGAATAGTCCACTTCCGGGTTTGCCCACGAAAGGACCGCCGATGCGACTGCCGCTGATCGCTCCCGCCGACCTGACGCCCGACCAGAAGCCGCTTTACGACGACATGCGCAAGGGCATCGCCAGCAACTTCAACGCGTTCAAGGTCGAGCGCGAGGATGGCGCGCTGATGGGCCCCTGGAATCCATGGCTGCACGAACCGCGGATCGGAAAAGCGATCTGGGATCTGACGCTGGCGATGACCGCCGAAGCGAGTCTGCCCGACAATGTCCGCCAGATCGCGATCCTCGTCGTCGGCGCGCGCTTCGATGCGGCCTATGAGATTTATGCCCATATCGCGGTCGCCGAACGCGAAGGCATGAAGGCGGAGCGGCTCGCGACGTTGGTCGCCGACGTGAAACCCACCGATCTCGCGCCCGACGAAAGCGTTGCCTACGACCTCAGTTATGCTCTGGTCCGTGGCGGCACCTTGCCCGAGCCGCTTTACCGGCTCGCGGTCGACACATTCGGTCAGCATGGCACCAACGAGCTGATCTACCTGGTTGGACTCTACAGCCTGGTGTCGACCACCCTCAACGGCTTCAACGTGCCGGTACCCGAACGTGAATGATAAGCCACGCGCCTGCGCCGCGCGGGAACCGGCCAAGCCCAATCCCACGCCGTTCGAAAGCGTGGCGCTTCTGCTGCAGGGCGGCGGCGCGCTCGGCGCCTATCAGGCCGGCGTGTATGAAGCGCTGGCGGAACGCGAGATCGAGCCGACCTGGATTGCGGGCATTTCGATCGGCGCGATCAACAGCGCCATCATAGCCGGCAATCCGCCGGCCGAACGCGTCGCGAAGCTGCGTTCATTCTGGGAAATGGCGAGCTCGGGCACGCAGGCCTGGCAGGACCTGCCCAAGCTTCTCCATGACGGTATGGCGCGCAGCCTGATCAACCAGCTCTCTGCAGGGGTGGTAGTGGCGAACGGCGTACCCGGCTTCTTTTCGCCTCGACTGCCACCGCCGCCCCTCAGCGTCGCGGGCACGCCGGAGGCGATCAGCTGGTACGACACCAGCGCGCTCAAGTCGACGCTCGAGCGGCTCGTCGATTTTGACCGTATCAACGACTCTGCAGAGACCAAGGCGGCGATGCGCTTCAGCATCGGCGCGGTGAATGTCCGCACCGGCAATTTCGCTTATTTCGATAATGCCACCGATCATATCAGGCCCGAGCATATCATGGCGAGCGGCGCGCTCCCGCCCGCCTTTCCCCCAATCGAGATTGGCGGCGAATATTATTGGGATGGCGGCATGGTTTCGAACACGCCGCTCGATTGGGTGCTGTCGGCGCGGTCCGAGCTCGACACGCTCGTCTTCCAGGTCGATTTGTGGAGCGCGGAAGGACCGCTGCCAATCGATCTGCCCGGGGTCGCGGTGCGGATGAAGGAAGTCCAATATTCCAGCCGCACCCGCGCCGCGACCGACGAATTTCGTGAGCACCAGAAACTGCGTGCCGCCTTCCAGGCGCTGCTGAAGCATATGCCGCCCGAACTGGCCGAGCGCCCGGAAGCGAAATTGCTGGCCGATGCCTCCGATCCGGCGGTCTATAATATCATCCAGCTCGTCTACCGTTCCCCGACATATGAGGGCGAATCCAAGGATTATGAATTCTCCCGCCAGACGATGGAGGATCATTGGCGGGCGGGCTACCGTGATGCCAGCAAGACGCTGGCGCACCCCGAAGTGCTGACGCTCCCGGCCGAGCCGTCGGGTGTCGCAGTCTATGATTTTATCCACCCGCGGCATGCGCAGGATGCGCCCGCGAAATCGCAGAAGGATGGCCGATGAGCCTGCAGGACAAGGTTGCTGTCGTTACCGGAGCGGCAAGCGGCATCGGCAAGGAGATTGCCCGGGAATTCCTCGCCAACGGCGCCAAGGTCGCGATCGCCGACCTCAATATCGGTGCGGCCAATGCGACCGCGCTCGAATTCGATCCATCGGGCGCGCGTGCGATGGGGGTCGCCATGGACGTGACCGACGAGGGACAGGTCGACGCCGGCATCGAAGCGGTCGCGGCGAAATTCGGATCGATCGACGTGCTCGTCTCGAACGCCGGCATCCAGATCGTCGCCCCGATCGACCAGTTCAAATTCAGTGACTGGAAGAAGCTGCTCGCGATCCACCTCGACGGCGCCTTCCTCACGACACGCGCCTGCCTCCGGCACATGTACGCGCAGGGTAAGGGCGGCAGCGTGATCTATATGGGGTCGGTCCATTCCAAGGAGGCGTCGGTGCTCAAGGCGCCTTATGTCACCGCGAAGCACGGGCTGATCGGCCTGGCGAAGGTTGTCGCCAAAGAGGGCGCCGAGCACGGGGTGCGCTCAAACGTAATCTGCCCCGGTTTCGTACGCACGCCCCTGGTCGACAAGCAGATACCCGAGCAGGCCAAGGAGCTCGGCATCAGCGAGGACGAGGTCATCCAGAAGGTCATGCTCAAGGAAACCGTCGATGGCGAATTCACGACCGTCGACGATGTCGCCAAGACGGCGGTGTTCCTCGCCGGTTTCCCGACCAACGCGCTGACGGGCCAGTCGATCGTCGTTAGCCACGGCTGGTTCATGCAGTAGGAATGAAGACGGGTCCGGCTTGCTGCCGGGCCCGGTTCGTCGGCCTCGCCCTCTCAGGGGAGCGGGCTGATGGTGCGGTCGAGAAGACTCGAACTTCCACGGCCTTTCGGCCACAACGACCTCAACGTTGCGCGTCTACCAGTTCCGCCACGACCGCACATCGGGATGTTCCCCGGACGGGCCGGGGCTGGTGAGGCGGTGCCCCTAGCAGGGGTTTTTCCTCCCCGCAATGCCACCGGTCACGCTTTTATTGCGCGCCGTCGGCGCCGGCGAACGTCACGCTGACATTGGAGGAGCTGGCGGGCACGTCGACCGCGGCTCCGTCGAAGTTGGCGGTGGCGCCCGGCGCGAGCCGCGCGACCGGCCGCGTGATCGTCCATGAATAGACCGTCTTGCCCTGCGCATTCTTGAGTTCGGCACGGATATCGGGAACGGCCTGCTCTTCCCTGGTCGGATTCCAGATCCGGCCCGACACCGCAAACAATTGGCTTCCCCCGGCGATCATGCGCCAATCCGGCTCGCGCGTTATGGCGATGCCGAGCGGCACGCGATGCTCGCCGATGCCGAGGCGCGAAGCGACCTGTTGCGGCCCCAGCAATATCGTCGCGGCGATGCCGCCGAGGATCACGACCAGCACCACCAAAGCGAGCAACAGCCACGGGCCGCGCTTGCGGCGAACCGGGGCTTCGTCGTCGGCCTCGACGGGCTCGGCCGGATCGGGCGATTCCAGGCTGGGCGCCGTCGCCGCAATC
>DATMIP010000075.1:0-14685 GCA_035554515.1 Sphingomonas sp.
GGCTATCGTCACCTATGATTGCGTCGTTGAGCACGATCGCGCCCATCCCGACCAGCACGCGGTCGCCAAGCGTGCAGCCATGCAAAATCGCATGATGACCGATTGTGCAATCCTCACCGATCGTGAGCGGGCTGCCTGGATCGGAATGGAGCATCGCGCCTTCCTGGATATTGGTGCGGTCGCCAACGACGATCGGCGTATTGTCGGCTCGGATCACCGCCCCGAACCACACGCCCACCTCCTCGCCCAGCCGTGCATCGCCGATCAGGTCGGCCGACGGTGCGACCCAACTGCTCCTGGGAACCTTCGGCTGCTGGCCGTCAATTTCGTAGAGCGGCATCAATGATGCGCCGGTGCGGCGGGCGTGGCAGGGGCGAAATGCAGGCCGAGATAATCGGAAATCACCCTTATCTCCTCCGGCGAAACCTCCGCGCCGCGATCCGCCATCGTCTGCACCGTCACCGCCCATTCGGCCGGTGATTTCCGCTGCGAGAATATCTGCGTGGTCGTATGACAAAAGCCGCAGCGCTCGTTGATCAGGGTCAGCCCCGCGCCGGCGGGAGGCGCACTCGCGGCGGGGGCGGATGTCACGGCCGGATCGGCCGCCGCGGCCTGCGCGACAACGGCTGAGAATGCCAAAATGGCGACGATAGCTGGACGCTTACTCATTGGTCCTCCTTGTTCAGCGCAGGCTAAACGCCACGACCTGATCGCTGGTCGATGGCGAAAATGCAAATCCACCGGTTGCAACCGTGGCGACCATCTGGCGTCCTGTTTTGCTCCGATAGGTGATCGGCATGCCATAATTGGAGCCCGGCAGATCCGCGGCCCACAGCAGCTTGCCCGTGCGGCTGTCGAACGCCCGAATCTTCTTGTCGGGAGTCGCGCCGATGAATGTCAGGCCGCTCGCGGTGGTGATCGGCCCGCCCGCGCTTATCCTGCCGGCATCGCGGAAGGCCGGATCCTCATTGTCACCGAGCGGCCGTCGCCATGCAACCGTGCCCGTATTGACGTCGACCGCAAGCAGCTCGCCCCACGGCCCCTTTTGGCAGGGATAGCCGCTCTCCGGATCCTGAAAATAAGCATAATCCCCCTTCATGCTCCAGCTGCCGTCAGCTTGTCGGGCCAGCTGCTGCGGACTGGCGAGCGCATTCACGTTGACGATATAATAGCCGAGCTTCGGATCGAAGGCACCGCCGCCCCAGTCGACGCCGCCAAGGCTTCCCGGGAAGAAGTTGACCGCGCTGTCAGCTCGTAAGGGCTGGAATGGCTTGCTCTCCACCACCGCGAGGTCCGCGACGACCTTCTGGCATGCGGCTTTGATCTGGGGCGTTGCATCATTGAGATCGTCCATGCTGAACGACAATCTGGTAAGCGGTGGGGGCGCCAAGGGCATGGGTTGGGTCGGCCAAGGCTGTTCGCTCGGAATGTCGGTAGCGGTCGGGACAGGGACTTCGCGCACGTCGTAAAGTGGTTTGCCGGTGACGCGGTCGAGGATGAACATGATCGCGGTCTTGTTCATCACGCTGATAGCGGGGATGATCCGCCCGTCGCGACGCACGTCGATCAATGTCGCGGTCGGCAAATCGAGGTCCCAGATGTCGTGATGGACCGTCTGGAAGTGCCACAGATATTTGCCGCTATTCGCGTCGACCGCGACGATCGAGCTTGAGAAAAGGTTGGCGCCCTTGCGATCCCCGCCCCACCGATCGAAAGTCGGGGCGCCCACCGGCAGATAGGCGATTCCGCGCTTTTCGTCGACAATGGTGAAGCTCCACACATTGGTGCCTGAACGGTTCTGCCAGCTCTCGCCCTCCCACGTATCGTGGCCAGGCTCCCCTGGCCTCGGCACGGTATGGAACGTCCAGACCAGCTTGCCGGTCCGGGCGTCCCACGCCCGGACATCGCCCGCCGGACCTTTGGCAGGCATTTCCTGTACCCGTGAGCCGGTGATGATCAGATCATGATAAATGCTGGGCGGGCTGCTCATGCCTAGAGGGGCCGCGACGCTGCCGTTCATGACCTCCGGGGTTTTCATATTGATCATGCCCGCGGCGCCGAACCCCGCGGACGGCTTGCCCGTTGCAGCATCGAGCGCGAACAATTTGCCCGAACGCGTGCCGAACACGATCCGCGGCGCGGCGCCCTTGCCGCCGGGCCAATAGGCGACGCCGCGCGTCGAGGGTTGATCGTTGCGGGGCAGTTCGAAGACCCACAATTCGCGCCCGGTCGCCGCATCCAGCGCGATCACCCGGCGATAGGGGGTCGGCAGGTACATCACCCCTTTGATCACCAAAGGCGACGCTTCCGAGGCGGCATAACCGGTATTGAACCGCTTACGCGCGCCTTCGGGCATCGGCGGAAACTCCACCGCCGCCCCTGGCGGACGCATGTGATAGATCCAGGCTTGACGCAATCGGCCGACATTGCCCGGCGTGATCTGCGCCAGCGGTGAAAAGCGCGCGCCGCCAGGATCGCGGCCATAATTTTCCCAATCGCCATTCGCCGCGCCTGCGGAACCGGCAATTCCGAGCAGAGCCGTCAAACCCGACGCGACTGCGAGCTTCGCGCGGGAACGCCGACACAACTGCTGTTTCAAGCCGCTTCCTCTCACTATATGGCGGATAATAGGCCAAAAAAAGCCCGCCGTTGTTCTTTTGCGAGACCGATGCTAGCAGCGCAGAAAATCATATACAATATGATCCGGGCCGCGATGCGGGGTTTCGATCAATGGTCGGATGCCCCACGGGAACTTCGAAATGGGAGATGGAAATGGCGACGCTGCCGCTGGCGGGCTTGAGGGTGCTGGACATTTCGCAGGTCATGGCGGGCCCCTTTTGCTGCATGTTGCTGGGCGACATGGGCGCCGACGTGATCAAGATCGAGCCGCCCGGGGCCGGCGATTCGACCCGGCATTCGATGGGATTCCGCTTGAAGGGGGATGACAGCCCGGGATTTCTTGCACTCAATCGCAACAAGCGCAGCATCACCCTCAACCTGAAGGACGAGGCGGACCGGGAGGTGCTCTACGCGCTGGTGAAAACATCCGACATTCTTATCGAAAATGCCCGCCCCGGCGTCGCGGCACGGCTGGGAATCGATTATGATACGCTGGCCAAGGTCAATTCGCGGCTGGTCTATGCGAGCATATCAGGCTTCGGACAGACGGGACCCTGGGCACAGCGTCCTGGCTTCGATCTCATCGCGCAGGCGATGTCGGGCATTCTCAGCTCCAATGGCTTTCCAGGCATGGAGCCAGCCAAGAATTCCATCGCCGTCGCCGATCTTGGTGCGGGCCTGTTCACTGCCTATGCGGTGCTCAGCGCGATCATTGGCCGCGAAAAATCGGGCCAGGGGCAATATGTCGATGCATCGCTTCTGGAAGCCGCGCTCGGCCTGTCGGTTTGGGAGACGACCGAATTGTGGGGTACCGGGAGATCACCGACACCGATCGGATCGGCCAATCGCATGTCGGCGCCCTATCAGGCGGTCCTGGCGTCTGACGGCTGGTTCGTCATCGGTGCGGCCAACCAGGGATTGTGGCTCACTTTTCTCGACGTGATCGGACGCTCCGAATTGCAGCAGGACCCTCGTTATTCGACCAACGCGTCCCGAGTCGCAAATCGCATCGCGCTGATCGAGGATCTGGCGCCGACTTTCCTGACGCGTACCAAGCAGGAATGGATCGACGCTTTGCTGGCGGCGGGCGTGCCGGCCGCGCCTATTCTTGATTATGGCGAGGCCGTTGAAAGCGAACAGGCCGTAGCGCGCGAGATGGTGATGCAGGTGCCCCACAAGGTGGAGGGAGAGTTTCGTGCGCTCGGCTTCCCGGTGAAGATGCGCGGCACGCCCCAGCAGGTCCGCATGGGCCCGCCCTTGCTCAACGAGCATGGCGACGAGATCCGCCGCGAACTGATCGAGCAGGGCCTGCTCCACGATCCGGCGAGGACCGGGGAATGAGCGCGCCTCGCCTCATCTACGAAAGGAAAGGCGACGCCGCCCATATCCTGTTCGACAATCAGCGGGCGCACAACGCTCTTACCGGCCAGATGTGGCATGACTTGCGCGATGCGGCGCGAACGATCGCGAACGACCGTGATGTACGCGTCGTGACCTTCCGCGGGGTGGGGGGCAAGGCCTTCATCTCGGGCACCGACATAACCAAATTCGCCGATTATTCGACCGGTCAGCAGGGCGTCGATTACGAACGTGATATCGACGAGTGCATGGGCGCGATCGACGCCATCCCCTGCACGACTATCGCGATCGTCGAAGGGTGGGCTGTGGGCGGCGGTCTCAACATCTCCTCGGCGTGCGACTTCCGCATTGCCACGCCGAACGCGCGCTTCGGCTCGCCCATCGGCCGCACGATCGGCAATTGCCTGTCCGCACAAAGCATCGCCCGGATAGGCGGCGCCATAGGCGTGCAATTGGCCAAGCGCATGGTGCTGCTGGGGGAAATCATTTCCGCCCCCGAGCTGCTCGCGAACGGTTTTCTCCACGAGATCGTCGAAGCCACGGAGCTGGATGCGGCTGCGGCCGCCTTGTGTCGCCGCGCCGCCGAAAATGCCCCGCTCACGACCCGAGTTACCAAGGATATGCTTCGGCGGATGCGAAATGAGAGGCTGCCCGACTTCGAGGACCTGATCGCGCAAGTTTATGGCAGCGCTGATTTCCGGCGCGGCGTCGCGAATTTCCTTTCAGGGAACAAGATCACGCCCCCATGGACCGGGGATTAGCGCGCGGGGTGGTACGGGACGGGATCAGCCGCCCGGTTTTGTGGCCAGAATTCTGATCCCTGCCATCATCGGCTGGGCCGGCGGCAATGCCGTCTGTCCGGCGGGAAAGCCATTGGCCTGGAACATATAGGCTTCGATGTCGGAAATGGCCTTGCCGCTCAGGCTGCCCGGGTTGCTCTGCGGCATCGTCGTGTGGATGCGCTCAAACAGATCACCTGCGGACGTGTTGTTCCAATTATTGAGGAACGCGCTGCCCGCCAGCGGTGGCGCCACGTCGCCGCCGCCCAACGAGTCGCCATGGCAGCCAGCACATTGCTCCGCGTAAGCCAGCTTCCCGCGTTGCGCCTGTTCGGCCGTATAGACACCTGCCCAGACGGTTCTTTCCGACGTCTGCGCGTTCGTTACCGCGGCGGCAACCAGCAGAAGTCCGGCGCCGCAAGTGGCAGCCCCAAAACCGCGAATATGCAATGTTTTCGCCATCATATTTTTCCCGGCAACCTGTACGCAACGAGTTCGGCGCTATAATTGCCGCCGCCAATCGCTACCACAATATATTGTTTTCCCTTGAGCATGTAGGTCATCGGCGAGCCGCTTTGCGGCGCCGCCATGTAGACCGCACCTTTTTCTTCACCGCTTGCTTTATCGTAAGCACGCAACATGGCCCCACGAACGCCATATTCGTTGGTGTAGAAGCCCGCCTCTCCACAAATCACCAACGTCTTGGTGGTGAGCGGACCGAGATTGCCCGCGCGGCCGGTACGCGGGATTTTCAGCCCCTTGAGAGCTGGGTGGTTGCGGATATCGTCGGGCGTCTCGCCATGCGCGATCTGCCACCTGATATCGCCCTTCGACAGGTCGATCGCCGTGATACGCCCATAAGGCGGCTTCCAGATTGGCAGTCCCTGAACTGCAAGATACCCCGAAGGTGCTCCCGCCGTCGAACTTCCCGGCGATCTTCTGGGCGGCCGCCTTACCCCGCCCGCCGGCACCGCGCCCATGGCGATTTGCGGACGTGGCGCGGTACCGTGGATACCATGTACGTACGGGAAATCCGATACGCTCGGCTCGTTGTTGGGGATGATCCCCATCAGCGACAACAGCGTCTTCGAATAGACATATACGATATGCGTTTCCGGATCATAGGAACCTCCCGGCCAATTGGTCCCGCCCTGGACGCCGGGCGCCGAGATCGTCCCCCAGCGTCCGGGCTCGCTTAGGACAGGAGGGGTGAACAGCGGGCCAATCTTATAATCTTTGATATACGCTAGCGCCTCGGCGCGTAGCGCCGGCGTAAAGTCTATCAGATCGTCGGCAGTGAAACCCTGCATGTCATAGGCCGGTGGTTTGGAGGGCACCGGCTGCGTCGGAGAATACCATTCGCCGGGGACATCCCCCTTTTCTACCTTACGCTCGACGATCGGCCAGATTGGTTTGCCCGTCTCCCGATTGAGCACGAAAAGGAAGGCCTGCTTGGTCGGCTGGGCGAGCGCTTTCACGATGCGGCCACCATGCGGAATATCGCAGAGGATCGGCGCGCAAGGGATATCGCGATCCCACAGCCCGTGATGCTCTATCTGATAATGCCATATCCGCTTGCCCGTATCGATATCGACCGCAACCAGCGACTCGCCAAACAAGGCGTTACCCCGACGAAACATGCCCATTTCGTCGCCGGTGGGCTGTTCGACCGGGATGTAGACCATCCCAAGCTCTTCATCGGCGGACATCTGCGCCCAAACACCGCCATTGCCCGCCTCATCGGCGTCACCGTTCAGCCAGCTGTCATAACCAAATTCGCCTTTGAGCGGGATGGTGTGGAAAATCCATTTCCGCCGTCCCGTCCGCACGTCGAAGCCGCGGACATAGCCTTTCACATTCTTCCGCAGCCGGGGCACGTCGCCCGCCGTATGGGCCGCACCGACCACGACCACATCCCTGGCGATCAAAGGCGTGGCATGAAGGCCGACATCGGAATTCACGAGATCGATATCCTGATCGAAATCGCGTTTCAGGTCCACGACGCCGTTGATGCCGAACTCCGGATCCGGAATGCCCGTGGAGGCATCGACGGATACGAGCTGATAGCCGGTCGTGACGTAAAGGATGCGTTCCTTGGTACCGTCCGTCCAAAAGGATACGCCATGGCCGGATAGCTGGCGGGGCGAGTTCAATGCGCGCTGGCCCTCATCGAGCCGGTGCATCCAGAGCAACTCTCCCGTCGCGGCGTCCAGGGCCACACAGTCGCGCCGCGAACCTGCCGTGGTAAACAATCTGCCCTTGATCAAAAGCGGTGTCGCTTCGAGCTGATATTCCTTGCGCGCACCCAGAGCGTCGGTCTTGAAGGTCCATGCCACCTGAAGGTCGTTGAAATTCTCGGCCGTGATCTGGTCGAGTGGCGAATAGCGCGTATTCGCCTGATCCGCTGCATAGTGCCGCCATTCCGTGTCGGGATTCGCCCCGGCCGCCCCCGTTGGCACTGTTGGCCCCGTTGCTGCGACAGCCTCATGGCTATCGGCAAGTGCTGAAAGCACGAAGGCGGATGCTGTACTGGCGAGCAACCTCCGCCGCGAAATGCCTACCATGTCATCCTCTTACGGGGCTCTTCGGCCCATCGTCATTCACGGGCGCCCGTCCCCTCTACCAGCTCACCGCGATATACTTTGCCTCGCAATAATCGAGCATCCCGTGATGCGATCCCTCGCGCCCAAGCCCGCTTTGCTTGACCCCACCGAACGGGGCAGCCGCGTCGGAAACCAGTCCGCGATTGACCGCGACCATGCCGCATTCGATCCGCTCCGCCATTTGCAGACCAATTTTCAAATCCCCGGTATAGACGTAAGCCGCCAGTCCAAATTCGGTGGAGTTAGCCAGGCTGACGGCCTCGTCCGGTTCGTCGAATGGAATGATGGCCGCTACCGGACCGAACACTTCCGTGCGCAGAATTTCCGAACCGGCTTGAACGTTGGCGAGAATCGATGGCGGATAGAAAAATCCGGCACCAGGGATCGCCTTGCAGCCCAGCCTGATCTGCGCGCCCCTGCTCACCGCGTCGCTGACGAGCCATTCGATCTTGTCGATCGCCTGACGGTTGATCATCGCACCGCATTGCGTGCTGGCCTCGACGCCGGGGCCGACCTTCATCGCGCCCATCCGTTCCACCAGCTTGATCACGAACGCGTCGTGAATCCCCCGCTGGACGTAGAACCGGTTGGCGGCCGTGCACGCTTCGCCGGCATTGCGCATCTTGGCGATCATCGCTCCCTCGATCGCGTCATCGAGGTTCGCGTCGTCGAGGATCAGGAAGGGCGCATTCCCGCCCAGCTCCATCGAAGAACTGATTACCGAATCCGCCGCTTCCCGGAGCAGAATCTTGCCGACCTCGGTCGAGCCGGTGAAAGACAGTTTTCGTACGCGCGGGTCGTGCAGGATGGCGCTGCACACCGGCCCCGGATCGCTCGTATTGATGACGTTCACGACCCCCGCCGGCACTCCGGCCCGTCGCATGATTTCCGCGACCGCGAGGGCGGTTAGCGGCGTTTCTTCGGCGGGCTTGAGAATGCAGGTGCAGCCCGCCGCCAGCGCCGGCGCGATCTTGCGCGTCGCCATCGCCGCCGGGAAGTTCCAGGGGGTGATCAACAACGCGATGCCGATCGGCTGATATTGCACCATGATCCGGTTGGCACCAGACGGAGACATGGTGAGTTCGCCGTTGATGCGGACGGCTTCCTCGGCATACCAGCGGAAGAATTCGGCGGCATAGGCGACTTCACCGCGCGCGTCGGTGAGGGCTTTCCCGTTTTCGAGCGAAATGAGCTGCGCCAGCCATTCCTGCTGCTCCATCATGGCGTGAAAGCAGGCCATGAGTATGTTGGCGCGGGTCCGCGGCGGCGTTGATGCCCATTCCGCGGCGGCCGTCGCTGCCGCGTCTACCGCCGCAAGGCCTTCATCGACATTGCCGTCGGCCACCGACGTCAGCACTTCGCCGGTTGAGGGATTGATTATCTCGATCCGGCGCCGCGTCGCTGATGCCCGCCAACTATCGCCGATCAGCATATCGGTGGGAATGGCGAATGGGCCGTCCTGCCCGTTCGCTGGGGGGGCGGAATAATAGTGTGCGGGCGTCATGGTAGACCTTGTTAAAGCAAGCGGAGGGAATCGCGCTCCCCGGCGAATGCCGCACGGGCGATGCTCTGCATAGCCGCCAGATCGAGGGGACGCGGGTTGTTCTTGATCAGCCGGGCGGCGTTCATTGAATTCTGGGCGACATAATCCAGTTGGTCGGCTTTGAGACCCAGCGCCTCCAACGAGCGTGGGATGTTCACCTTGGCGAGTAGATCGGCCACCGCGTCAATGAACGCCTGCGCCATATCCTCTCGCGATCCACGGTCAAGGCCAACCACACCCGCCAGATCGGCAAATGCGTCGAGACAGGCCGGGCGATTGAATTGCATCACGAATGGCAGCAACGTCGCTACGCCGTCGCCATGCGCGGTGTGGGTGAGATTCCCGACTGGATATTGCAACGCATGCGCCGCGGCGGTCCCGGCGGTCCCGAACGCACAACCCGCGGCCAGCGCCGCCAGCATCAGGCCTTCTCGCGCCTCATGATCAGTTCCATCCCGATACGCACGCTCAAGATAGCGGAAGATGTTCCCGATCGCCAATTTGGCAAAATGGTCTGAAAGGAGGTTCTTGCCGACAAAAACATGCTGCTCGGTGAGAAGCGCATCGATCGGGCGCGCCAGCGTGGTGAACGCCTCCACCGCATGCGTCAGCGCGTCAGCGCCCGAGCATGCGGTCAGCCCTGGCGGGCAGGTGATCGTGAGTTCGGGATCGCAGATCGCCACCAGCGGGATCAGATGCGGACTGGCGATGCCGATCTTCGCGCCGCGTTCCTCATCCGCCACGACCGCGACAGGCGTGACTTCCGATCCTGTCCCCGACGTCGTCGGAACCGCGATAAGCGGAATGACCGGGCCCGGGACGGCAAACTCGCCATAATAAGAACGAACGTCCCGGCCATGGGTAAGGAGCACCGCTACCACCTTGGCCATGTCCATCGAACTGCCGCCACCAACCGCGATCACGATATCGGGCGCGAAGCTGCCCACCTCGGAGACGCAGGCTTCAATCGATCCAATGGGCAGATCGGGAATCGTCTGATCGAACACATGCGTGATCACCCCATGGGCCTGCAGGTCCGCGATAATTTCGGCGAATTCGGGTTGCGCGCTCTGCCGTGCGTCGGTGCATAACAAAGCCCGTTTGCCGGTCTTGGCCGTGACGGAACCGATCGCACGCCGCTGCCCGCGTCCGAACAGGATCGAACGGGGCAGGCGTAGCGCGCCGAACATGGGTATCGGGAATGTCACTTCTTGCTGCCGTCCGCTTTATATTGCTTGAGAAATGCGATCAGGTCGGCCTGATCCTGTGGGGCCGGGATGCCCGCGAAAAACATCTTCGTGCCGGGCACCGCCTTCATCGGTGCCTGCAGGAATTTGCCGAGCGTCGGGGTGTCCCAGGTGAAACCTGAATTCCGCATCGACGCCGAATACTGAAATCCCGGTACGGACGCCGCCTTCCGGCCGACGACGCCGTTTAAGGTCGGCCCCATCGTCCCGCCGCCGGTGCGCCCGATCGTGTGACAACCGGCGCAACGCGCGAATATTTGCTGGCCATGCGCGACATTCGCGCTGGGCGCGGCTTCGGCGCTCGCGGCGGCGCCAGCGATCAGGATCAGATTGAGACCAATTTTCAGCCAAAATGTCTTCACCACCGATTCACTCCTTCGCTTGACCGCCCGGGCGCGAGGCCCGCCAGCTGGAAGGGCTTCGGGCAATAGCAGGCCGACGATCATGACATTGCCTGCTGGCGATAGAGCCGCCTGGATGCATCGATCGTGAATGTCAGCATGGCGGCTATCGCCGCGAGCGCCGCGATCACGCCGAACGCCGAACCCCAGCCATATCTCGTCGCCAGCTGCGATGTCAGCGCCACGGCAATCGCCGCACCCACATTGCCGAGCGTGTTCATCACCGCCGATACCGAGCCTGCGAATTCACCCCCGACATCCAGGGTGATGGCCCATGAAACCCCGACGGTGAGCTCAAGCCCGAAGACGCCCAGGCAGAACCACGCAATGCTGACCATCGGATTGACCGCCGCCGCCGCCAGAGTGACCGAGACCGCTGCCAATGCAAATCCGAACAGGGGCACGAGACGCCTGGCCAGCTTGAGATTGCCCGTACGTTTCAGAATGGTGTCGGAGGTCACGCCGCCAAGGACGTCACCGCACAGGCCCGCGACGAGCGGCATGCTGGCATAAAGCCCCATCTGCTGCAGGTTCATACCGCGCGCTGCAATGAGATATTTGGGGAACCAGCTCAGGAACACGCCGATATCGTAACCGTAACAGAAATACATTGCCGACAGCAGCCACGTCTGCGGGTTGGACAATATCTGCTTCCACGGCACGCTGCGCCTGCCCGGCATACGCGGGCCGAGCGCCTGTTCGATCCGCTCGCGCTCGCCGACATTCACCATCCGGTGTTCGGCTGGCGAATTGCGATAGAAATAATACCAGATCAAAGCCCATATGACGCCGATCATGGCAAAGATCAGGAATGGCGCCCGCCAGCTATAGGCCGTGATCAGGGCCACGACGAGCACCGGGGTCAGGGCTCCGCCAAGACGTGAACCGGCATGCGTTGCCCCCTGCGCGATGGCGCGTTCGGATGGCAGCATCCAGCGGGATAAGGCCCTGTTGGCGATCGGGAAGGCGCCCGCCTCGCCCATACCGACCAGGAAAAGGCAGACCGCCATCGAAGCTGCCGACCAGGTGAAGGAGGCCAGGGCGGTGAAGACGGACCACCAGATCACGACGGCCGCCATCGCCACACGCGGCCCAAGCCTGTCGCCGAGCCACCCCCCGGGAATCTGGAACATCGCGTAGGCGATCTGGTAGCTGAACAATATCCAGCCCATGGTAATCGTCGAAAACCCCAGTGCCTTTTCGACGAACGGTACCGCCGCGGACAACAGCACGCGGTCCAGATAGGTGATCATGTAGGCCGCGATCAGGAACGCGAGCACGACATAACGGATGCGGCTCGGCCCGCGCCCTGCTGGGTTCGTCACCGGCCTGGCCCCCAGCCTTCGGTCATCGAGCATCACATGCGATAGCCGGCCGGTCGGTACAGATCTGCCAGATCGTAGGTACCTTACGCCCGGCGATAAAAACCTCATGGATCGCGCGCGTGTTGCGGATGTCGGCGACGGGATTGCGGTCGAGCACCAGCAGGTCGGCCCATTTACCGCGCTGAACCGTGCCCAGGTCTCGCGCGCCCATGATTTCGGCATTGCCCGACGTCGCCGCGGTCAGCGCGCGGAGCGGGCTGACCCCCGCCTGCACCATCAATTCGAGCTCCCAGTGGGCGAAATATCCTGGAAAACGCGCGGTCGGCCCGCTGTCCGTCCCCATGCCAAAGCGCACCCCTGCCTTTGCCTCGGCGCCGAAATTCTGCATCGCCTGGCGCAGCGCCGGCGCGTATTTTGGGAAATTGACCGCGGCAGCAAGTTTCTTCGCGCGTTCGGGGCTGGCGAGTTCGGCGAGCACCGCCGGCGATACGCCGCGCGCAAAGAAGGGGTCATGCAGGAATGGCAACGTCGTATAGGTGAAGGATGCCTCGCGGCTCAGCGTAGCCGCCATTTGCCATACGCCTCTGGCCTTCATCTGGGCGAGCAGCGCGGCGTCGACGGGGCGGTCGCGCACGGCATGGGCAAAGCCATCCACGCCCTCGCGCGTGAGCTCGACGGCGTTGTCATAATAAAAAACGTGCGCGATGGCTCGCTTCCCGCGTTTATGCGCCTGATCGATGACGGCCGCGCTGACGGCCGGCGGCATACGCGACGCCAGCAACCCGAATTCGTCGTCGACCCACAATTTCACCAGATCGACATTCCTGGCGGCCAGACGATCGACCATGCGCCGCGCCTCTTCGGGTGTCGCGACCTGCTGTTCAAGGCCGGGAGCACCTCCGTAACTGCCCTTGAACACCACGCCCTGCCCCGCGGTAAAGACGCGCGCCATGTCGGGGCGCGCGGCGCGCTCGGCATCGCGGATCGGGAAGATCAAATCCTGCTCGGTACCGAGCGTCTGGACGCTGGTGATCCCGTAGGCGGCGTAGAGGTGGAGCTGCTTCTCCACATTTTCCGGCGTCTGATATTTCAGATCCTGGGCGATGCCGTTGACCAGACCAAGATGCACATGGCTGTCGATGAGGCCGGGCAACACATATTTGCCGGCGAGATTCTCCACTGTGGCGCCGTGCGGCACCTTCACCTTGGCGGAAGGCCCGACCCAGGACAGTCGGCCGTCCACGATCGTCAGCGCCTGGTCGGCGACCGGACCACGGCCGGTTCCGTCAATCAGGGTGAAGTGCCGGAGGACCGTTGTCTCGGCCGATCCCGAGCTCGGAACCGTGGCAGCAAGCATCGCCGCCAAGCAGCACCGGTAGGACGTCTGCCAAGCCAACGCTGGTCTTGCGAACTTCATCGGCACCCTCCCCAGATTTTTTTCATATCATATATGATCTGGCTTGGCGGTGGTACGTCGCCCCCGCGCGGCCGTCAAGCGTGCACTTATGGCTGGCCGCTAATCCTCGACTGCCAAAAAATAGACATGTTTTTTCTGAGGCTTAGCAGGAATTCGCGGGCGTAATGGTACAGGCCGGCGGCGAGCTGAACGAAGCTGAAGGCGAACTTAGTTTGTCAACACGGCCCTATCCATCCGCATCTGGGAGCGCTCGAGATGATCGCGCACCGCGGCCTCCGCGGCGGCGGCATCATGGCTCCGCAAAGCGTCGATGATGTCCTGATGCTCGGCAGCCGCCTCTTCGGACGCATTGGTACTGTAGAGAGCCCGGAAGATCTGCAGATGGGCGTGCAGACGCTCGATTGTCTCGGCAATCAGGCGATTGCCGCTGCCCATCGCGATCAGACGATGCAGCTTTGCGTCTGCGGCCGCGAAGCGGGCATAGGCCCGGTCGTCGCCATCGGTGACGCTTGTCATATCCCGATTGATTTCTTCCAGCATGGTGAGGGTGTCGTCATCCATCGCCTCGGCGGCCCGCGCGGCGGCATAGGGCTCGATCAGCAGGCGCAGCGTATAGAGATCGCGCACTTCCTCGGGGGTCATCTGCTCGCTCGCGCGATAACCAACATTGGGCATTTTGTAGACCAGCTTCTCGGCTTCCAGCTGGCTCAGCGCTTCGCGGATCGGCGTTTGCGATATACCGAGCTGGCGGGCCACGGTATCGATCGCGATCCGTTCGCCCGGCGCGATCTGAACGGTCATCAACATCGAAAGCAGATGCTCATACGCCCAGTCGACCAAAGTCGGCCCGGTCGCGGGACGAGACTGTTTGGCGGCGGTCAATGACAAAGGCTGATCTCCCGGCTCGCTTGGAGGCCGTATAGGGACAGATGGTGGGCGCAGCGCGGACACTCCCGAAGGATATAGGATATGATGCGCCGACGAAAGAGCACAGCTCGGCGCAGCCCGCAACTTTGTGGCGGACATTCGGCGCCAGGAACGGCGTGTTAGCGGCTTCGCGCGGTGGCAATCGCCCCGGGGCGGGCATCCAGCGCGACCACATCGGACGGTTGGGCCTTGAGCGTGCGCCCGTCAAAGCGATACAGCTCGATTTGCCGGAGCAAGGAGCATTGAAGAAGAACAAGCTTCTCGTCCGTGCTCCATACGGCCCCCTGGCACCATCGCCCGGTTCGCGCTTCGGCCGCGGGCGCGAGCTCTGCTCCGTCGGTACGATAGATCGTCATCAATCCGTAATCGTGGAAGACGGCAGAGGCAGGATTTGCGTTCGAGCCGTTTTGGACCGTCACTTCCAGATACCGGCCGCTTGGCGACAGGCCGACATGCTCGGGGGTC
>DATMIP010000076.1:0-12495 GCA_035554515.1 Sphingomonas sp.
GTCCAGCCGTAAATGTTCATATTCTCTGCCCTGGTTCACGGCCGGCACCCTTCCTGTTCGGACAGACCGGGCTATATCAATCGAGGCTTTCCGGGTCGTATGCCGCAGCTCAAGGCAAAACCGCAACGACCGATGAATAAACGACGCTTGGCAAAAGCCGGGAAGCGCGTCTATCAGCGCCGCATTCGCCGCATATCGGCGGGCGCCGCGGCATCCGGTCCGCGTCGAGACAGGGTTCAAAGCAAAGGGTTTCCCGCGAATGGCGACGTCCGATTATGTTGACGATCCCAACCAGCGCCCCCCGGTGATCGGGGCAGAAGAAGAAGCAGGTGTCGGACCGCGCCGCCGCGACTTCCTCAATATCGCTGCCGTCAGCTTCGCCGGCGTCGGTGCAGCGGCCGTCGTGGTGCCGCTCGTCACGCAGATGAATCCCTCAGCCGACGTACTCGCGCTGGCATCGATCGAGGTCGATATTTCGAAAATCGCCGAGGGTTCGGGCATCAAGGTGGCCTGGCGCAAGCAGCCGGTCTTCGTGCGCCGCCTGACCGCCAAGGAAGTATCCGAAGCGAATGCGGTTCCTACCTCTGAACTGCGTGATCCGGAAACGCTTGCCCAGCGCACCAAGCCTGGCAAGGAAAACTGGCTGATCACGATGGCGGTCTGCACCCATCTCGGCTGCGTCCCGCTGGGCATTACGCCGGGAGAGAATCGCGGCGATTTCGGCGGTTATTTCTGCCCGTGTCACGGCTCGGCCTACGACACGGCGGGGCGAATTCGTAAGGGACCCGCGCCGAAGAACCTGCACGTCCCCGAATATGCCTTCAAATCGGCATCCATCGTCCAGATCGGTTGAGGTAGAGACGAATGAGCTTCCCCTGGGCTGAAAATTATACGCCGAAGAACCCGCTGATGAAGTGGGTCGACGCGAAGCTGCCGCTGCCGCGTCTGGTCTATAACGCGGTCGGCGCGGGCTATCCGGTGCCGCGCAACCTCAATTATTTCTGGAATTTCGGCGTTCTCGCCGGCCTCGCGCTCACCATCCAGCTCGTCACCGGCATCGTGCTGGCAATGCATTATGCCTCGAACGCCGACATGGCGTTCAGCTCGGTCGAGGGCATCATGCGCGACGTCAATTCGGGCTGGCTGCTGCGCTATATGCACATGAACGGCGCGAGCATGTTCTTCATCGTCGTGTATATCCACATCTTCCGCGGGCTGTTCTACGGATCGTACAAGGCCCCGCGCGAGATGGTCTGGCTGCTCGGCGTGGTGATTTTCCTGCTGATGATGGCGACCGCGTTCATGGGCTATGTGCTGCCATGGGGCCAGATGAGCTTCTGGGGCGCGCAGGTCATCACCGGATTCTTCTCGGCAATTCCGATCATCGGCGATCCGATCCACACGTGGCTGCTCGGCGGCTTCGCCCCGGACAATGCGGCGCTGAATCGCTTCTTTTCGCTCCATTATCTGCTGCCGTTCGTGATCGTCGCGGTGATCATTCTCCATATCTGGGCGCTGCATATTCCGGGTTCGAACAATCCCACCGGCGTCGAGGTGAAGGGTCCGCAGGATACAGTGCCGTTCCATCCTTATTATACCGCCAAGGACGGGTTCGGCGTCGGCATATTCCTGATCGTCTTCTGCGCGCTGCTGTTCTTCTGGCCGAACCTGCTGGGTCATCCGGACAATTATATCCAGGCCAACCCGCTTTCGACGCCGGCCCACATCGTACCTGAATGGTATTTCCTGCCCTTCTACGCGATCCTGAAAGCGTTCACCGGCAACTTCCTGGGAATCGCCGCAAAGCTGTGGGGCGTCATGGCGATGTTCGGCTCGATCCTGTTGCTGTTCTTCCTGCCGTGGATCGATCGGTCGCCGGTACGTTCGACCTATTATCGCCCGGCCTATAAATGGTATTTCTGGGTGTTGGTCGTGGACGTGATTGCACTTGGCTATCTGGGTCAGGCGGAACCCAATGCTACCGTGGTGATGCTCAGCCAGCTTTGCGCGGCATATTATTTCGCGCACTTCCTGATCATATTGCCGCTCGTATCGCATTTCGAAAAGCCCTTGCCTCTGCCCAATTCGATTACGGAATCGGTTCTGCACGGCGAGGCAGCCGAAGCGGCGCCTGTCGGCGTGCACACGGCCTGAGCCCCGGGGGAAAGACAAGAATATGCTCCGCTTTTTCGGTCCCCTGATTGCCCCTATCGTCGGATTGGGTTTCGTGCTGGCTTTGGCATGGGGTTTCATCACCACGCCGCGCGAGGCGGCCGTCGAATCGGCGGCGCACGAATTCCACAAGGGCGAGAAGGAAGTCAGCTTCTCGTTTGATGGTCCGCTCGGCAAATATGATCGCCAGCAGCTTCAGCGCGGCTTCCAGGTCTACAAAGAGGTTTGCTCCGCCTGCCATTCGATGAAGCTGGTGGCGTTCCGCGATCTCGAGGAAATCGGCTTCGAGAAGCCCGAGGTGAAGGCGATCGCCAAGCAATGGGCGACCGAGGTTCCCTCGATCAACCCCGACACGGGCGAGGCCGCGACCCGCAAGGCGCTGCCGAGCGATTATTTCCCGGCGCCTTATGCCAATGAGGTTGCCGCGCGCGCCGCCAACAACAATGCGCTGCCGCCGGATCTGTCGCTGATCGCCAAAGCGCGCGAGGGCGGGCCGCATTATACCTATTCGCTGCTGACGGGCTATCAGGCGCAGCCGGCGGATCTGCTCAAGCGCTTTCCGGACGCGAAGACGCCGACCGGGCTTCATTACAATCCCTATTTCGCCAATCTGAACATCGCCATGCCGCCACCGCTCGTCGCCGACGGCCAGGTGAGCTATTCGGACGGCACGAAATCCTCGGTCGATCAGATGGCGAAGGACGTTTCCGCCTTCCTGATGTGGGCGGCGGAACCGAAGCTTGAAAATCGCCATCGTACCGGCGTTGCCGTGCTGATCTATCTGATCCTGGCGACCGCCTTCGCTTATGGTGCCTATCGCAATATCTGGCGCGACAAGAAGCATTGATGCGGGGCGCCGGCCGGTGACCGAGCCGGCGCTTCTTTCGGTTTCGATGCTTGCTGTGTTCGCGCTCGCGCTGGGCGGGGGCTGGATCGTAACCAGGCGCGCCGAAAAGAAGCAGGGCGTGCTCATGCTCGCGGCGGCAATCGTGTTGCTCGCCAACGTGCTGATCTGGGCCTGGCCGACGAGCCATTGACGTCCCACCGTTCGCCCTGAACTTGTCGAAAGGCTGTTCTTTCCTAAAAGGATGGTGCTTCGACAGGCTCAGCACGAACGGAAAAGTGAATGACCCAAATCGACGACACCATTGCTGCCGCCGCATTCCGTCGGCTGGTCACGCACCTCCAGCACCGAAATGACGCCCAGAATGTCGATTTGATGGGATTGGCGGGCTTCTGCCGCAACTGCCTCGGTGACTGGCTGGCGGAAGCCTCAGGTGGCACGCTGACGGGCGCGCAGGGACGCGAATATGTCTATGGCATGCCTTATTCCGAGTGGAAGGCACGCCACCAGCGGCCGGCAACCCCCGAACAGCTCCAGCGCATCGAGGAAAGCCTCAAACGCAATCCCTGACGCGCGGGTCAGACGATATCGCGCCCGGTGGTGAAGTTGGGGAGCACCGTCGATGGATGCTCGTCCTCGGCTCCAAGCCGCCCGATTATCAGCCGAGTGACGGCTTCCTCGCGGGTCGGCTTGGGATCTTCATGGCGCGCGATCCATTCGTCGATCGCCGCGATCTGCGTGGGACCGAAAGTCACGGTAAGCGTCGTTATGGGCGTCGAGTCTGACATATCCACAGGCTGGTGCCACGCCGTGGCCCGGTCAAGCGAATCTCCCTTCCGTTCGCCGTCACGCAACCGCTAAGCCTGCGCGCGTGAGCGGCGAACCGACCCCCATGATGGCGCAATATCTCGCGCTCAAGGCCCAGGCGCCCGATTGCCTGCTCTTCTACCGGATGGGCGATTTCTTCGAATTGTTCTTCGATGACGCCAAAGCGGCGGCCGCTACGCTCGATATCGCGCTTACGGCGCGCGGCGAGCATGACGGCGAACCGGTGCCGATGTGCGGCGTGCCCGCGCACAGTCATGAGGCCTATCTGGCGCGACTGATCAAGGGCGGTCACCGCGTCGCGATCGCCGAACAGACCGAGAGCCCGGAACAGGCCAGGAAACGCGGCGGGAAGACTTTGGTCAGCCGCGCGATCGTACGGATCGTAACGCCGGGAACCTTGACGGAGGAAGTGCTGCTCGATGCGCGCGCCGCCAATTGGCTCGTGGCGGTCGCCCAGTCCGGCGGCGCCATTGGGCTTGCCGCCGCCGATATTTCGACTGGGCGCTTCGAGATTTCCAGCTTTGGACCGGGCAGCCTGGATGCCGAGCTGGCGCGTTTGAATCCGGCCGAACTGGTGGTGGCCGAAAGCTTCGATCTCCCGGCCGATTATCCCCTGACGATAGCGGGCGGCTTCGACAGCAACGCCGCCGAGCGCCGGCTCAAGAGCCTTTTCAACGTCGCCACACTCGATGGCTGGGGTGAACTCAGCCGGGCCGAACTTTGTGCCGCGGGCGGGCTGCTCGCTTATCTGGAGCGCGCGGGACAGGGCGGCTTGCCCTTCCTCCAGCCGCCTGTCCGGCGCGTCGCGGCCGATCATATGATGATCGACGCGGCCACGCGCGAAAGCCTCGAGATCGTGTGCGCGGTCGGAGGCAGCCGCAAGGGGAGCCTTCTGGACGCGATCGATCGGACCGTGACCGGCGGCGGTGCGCGCCTGCTCGGCAGCGATCTTGCCGCGCCGCTCACCGATCGCGCCGCGATCGATAGCCGGCTCGACCTGGTCGGTTTCCTTCATGACGATGCTGACCTTCGGTCGCGCTTGCGCGCCATATTGCGATCGCTGCCGGACGTTGGTCGCGCGCTGGGGCGGCTCGCGTCGGGCCGCGGCTCCCCGCGCGACCTTGGCCAGCTGCGTGACGGTCTGGATCAGGGATTCAGGTTGCACGACATGCTGAGCGTGGCGCCGCGGCCAAGCCTGCTCGATCGCCTGCTTCCTGCCTTCCTGGGTCATGGCGAATTGGTCGATCGATTGCGGCGGGCGCTGATCGCCGCTCCCCCGATCGACACCGCCCAGGGCGGCTATATCGCCGAGGGATATGATGCCGCGCTCGATGCGCTACGCGCGCGGGGCGGCGAAGGCCGCCGCGCGATCGCAGCGCTGGAGGCGCGCTATCGGGCGTCCACGGGTATCTCCCAGCTCAAGATCCGTCATAACAATGTGCTGGGCTTTCATGTCGAAGTGCCGGCGAGGGCCGCCGATCCGCTGATGCGGGCGGATTCGGGATTCACCCATCGTCAGACGCTCGCCGGAGTGGTGCGCTTCAATGCGCCCGAGCTGCACGATCATGCGAGCGAGGTCGGGCAGGCCGGCAGCCACGCGCTGGCCGCCGAAGCGGCGCATCTCGAGGAGCTGGCCGCGCTGGCGCTCGATCGCGCGCGCGAAATCGCGGCGACGGCGGATGCGCTGGCGCGTCTCGATGTCGCGGCCGGCCTGGCCGAGCGGGCAGCGGAAGCGGGGTGGTGCCGGCCGACATTGGTCGACCATCCGTGCCTTGAGATCAACGAGGGGCGGCATCCCGTTGTCGAAAGCGCGGTCGCCACCTCCGGTGGCCGCTTCGTCGCCAATGATTGCCGGCTCGGGCCGCACGACCGCCTCTGGCTGGTAACCGGCCCCAATATGGGGGGTAAATCGACCTTTCTGCGCCAGAATGCGGCGATCCTGATACTCGCCCAGGCGGGCAGTTTCGTGCCCGCCGCGAGCGCAATGCTGGGCTTGTGCGATCGGCTGTTCAGCCGGGTCGGCGCCTCGGACAATCTCGCGCGCGGGCGATCGACCTTCATGGTCGAGATGGTCGAGACCGCCGCTATCCTGGCGCAGGCGACCGAACGCTCGTTCGTGATTCTCGACGAGGTCGGGCGCGGCACATCAACCTATGACGGCCTCGCCATCGCTTGGGCGGTGGTCGAAGCGGTGCATGACATCAACAAATGCCGCTGCCTGTTCGCGACCCATTATCATGAGCTTACGCGCCTGGCGGAGCGGCTCGATGCGCTCAGCCTGCACCATGTCCGCGCGCGCGAATGGAAGGGCGATCTTGTCCTGCTGCACGAGGTCGCGCCGGGGCCCGCCGATCGCTCCTATGGACTGGCGGTCGCGCGGCTGGCAGGCCTTTCGCCATCGGTAGTAGCGCGGGCCAAGGGGGTGCTGAAGCGGCTCGAGGCGGGTCGGGCCGCGACGGGCGGCCTTGCGGCGGGGCTCGACGACCTGCCGTTGTTCGCGGCGGCTGCCACGGCGACCGAAGCCAAGACGGATCCCCTGCGCACCGCGGTCGCCGGGATTGACGCGGATGCGCTTTCTCCGCGCGAGGCGCTCGATCTGATTTACCACCTGAAGAATTTGCTCGCCGACGACGGTTCATGACGGGGCAAGCCGGGTCGGTCCAACGAGCGAGCGGTGGAAAGACCCAGCCATATCCTGAACGCCGCGTCCAATCTGCTCGGCATCGCGCTCGTGATCCTCGCCGGCCTGAACGTCAGTCGCGTGGCGCGGACCAGCCTTGCCGACGAAACGGCATGGGCGGCCGCGATCTGCCTCGCGGCGAGCTGTCTTCTTTCCTATCTCGCGATCCGCAACGAACAGCGCGCGCGGCTCGCCGAGAAATGGGCCGATCGCGTTTTCCTGCTCGGCCTCGCGACCCTGATCGGCTCGATCATCGTGCTTGCGCTCGGGAGCCGCTGAATAAGCAGGGGCTGCTAATGACTTTGCGTTCATAATCTCTATCTGGGCGGGCAATGTCGATCCGGTTCGAAGCCCTGCCGCAGCGCCGCGCGATCATCGATCGCCGCGCGATTGCCGACGCACTTGCCGCGCTTGAAGGCGATGGTCCGGCGGCGCTGCGCGCAGCCGCGGCGCCATTATTGCGCGACGCCCTGGCCAATGGCCGCGCTGAGATTGCACGGCGGCTGGTCGAGCATCCCAGCCGTGGTGCCGAGATCGCCGCCTCCTATGCCTTTCTGACCGATCAGCTGCTGCGCCTGTGCTTCGATTTCACCGTCCAGCGCCTGTATCGAAACAATCATCCGACCAAGGGCGAACGCCTGACCCTGATCGCGGTGGGCGGCTACGGGCGCGGCGAAATGGCGCTCTATTCCGACATCGACATCGCCTTCATCACGCCCTGGAAACAGACGGGCTGGATCGAGCAGGTGATCGAATCGATCCTCTATATCCTGTGGGATCTGGGCCTGAAGGTCGGCCATTCCAGCCGGTCACTGGACGAGATGGTGCGGATGGCGAGGGGCGATCTGACCATCCGCACGGCGCTGCTCGAATCACGCTACGTGTGGGGCGACATGGCGCTGTACGATGAAGCGGCGACCCGCTTCGATCGCGAAGTCCAGGCCGGCACCGGACGGTCATTCGTCACCGAAAAATTGGCCGAAAGAACCACGCGGCACGAACGGATGGGTGATAGCCGCTACGTCGTCGAGCCCAATCTGAAAGAGGGAAAGGGAGGCTTGCGCGACCTCCATGCGCTCTTCTGGATCGGCAAATATGTGTACAAGGTGCGCAACGTCTCGGAGCTTGTCGAAAAGGGGTTGTTCACCGCCGACGAGCTGCGCCGCTTTCGTCGCGCCGAGAATTTTCTATGGTCGGTGCGCTGCCAGCTTCACATTCTGGCGCGCCGCGCCGAGGATAGGCTGACCTTCGACGTCCAGTCGGAGATTGCGGCGCGTATGCATTATGCCGATCGCCCGGGGCGTAGCGCGGTCGAGCGTTTCATGCGTCACTATTTCCTCACCGCGAAAGAGGTGGGCGATCTGACCGCGGTTTTTCTCGCGCATCTCGACGAGGAATTTGCCGGCAAGGGTCGACGATTCGGTTTGCCTTCATTGCGGCGGCGGCCACGCAAGCTGGACGGTTTTCTGCTCGATCGGGGGCGATTGAAGGCCCCCGATGACGATTTCTTCGCGAGCGATCCCGTGCGGCTGATCCAGCTGTTTGCCCTTGCCGACAAACATGATCTGGAGATCCATCCGCTAACCATGCGTCAGGCGGGCCGCGACACGCGTCTCATCGACGGCAAGCTGCGAACCGATCCCAGGGCCAACGCATTCTTCCTGGACGTGCTGACCTCGCCTCGTAACCCCGAGCGCGTGCTCCGCTGGATGAACGAGGCGGGCGTGTTCGGCCGCTTCATGCCCGACTTCGGCAGGGTCGTCGCGCAGATGCAGTTCGACATGTATCATCATTATACGGTCGACGAACATTCGCTGCGCGCGATTGGGCTGCTGTCGCGGATCGAGAAGGGCGAGCTGATCGAGGATCATCCGCTCGCGTCGAAGCTGCTCAAGCAGATCGTCTCGCGTCGGGCCTTGTACATGTCCGTGCTGCTGCACGACATCGCCAAGGGAAGGGGCGGCGACCATTCGGTGCTCGGCGCCGAGGTCGCGGAGAAGCTCTGCCCGCGCCTGGGGATGACAGCTGCGGAGACCGAAACGGTTGCCTGGCTCGTGCGCTACCACCTGCTGATGTCGGCGACGGCCTTCAAGCGCGATCTGGCGGACTTCAAGACGATCCTGGATTTTACGGCGGTGGTCCAGAGCCCCGAACGGCTGCGATTGCTGCTGGTCCTGACGATCGTCGACATTCGCGCCGTCGGTCCCGGCGTCTGGAATGGCTGGAAACGGCAGCTCCTTGCCGATCTCTACGACGCGGCTGAAGAGGTGTTGCGCCTTGGCCACAAGCAGCGCGGCCGGGGCGAGCGCGTCGCCACCAAACGTGCCGAGCTGGCGGTCGAGCTCGGATGGAGCCGCAACCGCTTTGACGATTTCGCCCGGCGCTTTCCCGAAAGCTATTGGGTTGCCGAAAGTGTCGACGTGCTCGAACGCAATGCACGCCAGATCGCGGCCGCCGATGCGGCAGGAAACCCCCTCTCGATCGTGGCACAGGCGGATCCGCAGCGCGGCACGACAATGGTCACCATCTATGCCGGCGATCATCCGGGGCTTTTCTACCGCATTGCGGGCGCGATCCATCTCGCCGGCGGCAACATTATCGATGCGCGTATCCACACCACGCGCGACGGCATGGCGGTCGACAATTTCCTGGTGCAGGATCCGTTCGGACAGTCATTCGACGATCCGCACCGATTGCGGCGGCTCGCTCAGGCGGTCGAAGATGCGCTCGCCTCGCGCAACCAGCTGGCGACGCGGCTTGCGGCGAAGCCAGCGCCGCGAATGCGCGCGCATGCCTTTGAAACCGTGCCGAACGTCCTGATCGATAATCACGCGTCGAACCGCTACACGGTGGTCGAGGTCAATGCCGGCGATCGCCCGGCGTTGCTCTACGCGCTGGCGCGCGCGCTCTTCCTCGCCAAAGTCACAATCCACTCGGCGCATATCGCGACCTATGGCGAACGCGCGATCGACGTCTTCTACGTAACCGATCTGATCGGCGACAAGATCGAGACGCCGGTGCGGCTGCGCACGCTCGAACGGCTTCTGTTCGAGGCCGCGGGCGGCGAATCCGAAGAACAGAGCAAGTCCAAAAAAGTCCCCGCCTGATCGGTGTTGCGCCGATTTCAGCGCCCCTGCATGTCTCGCGCCTCGGTGGGCATCTGGATGGTCAGGCTTCCCCAACTCTCGTCCAGCCAGATTTGGCAGGCAAGGCGGCTCGTGCGGGTGACGTTCGAGGCAAGATCCAGGAGGTCATCCTCGTCGGAACTGGCGCGGGGCAGTTTATCGAAATCCTCCGCCGCGACGATAACATGGCAGGTGGAACAGGCCATCTGCCCCTCGCACGTCCCTTCAAGCGGCTGGCCTTCGGCTTGCGCAACCTCGAGCAGGCGTGCCCCGGCCTCGACCTCGACCTCGCGGGTCGCGTGCCCGTCCGCCGAAACGAACCTGATTTTCATGCCCACTCCAATTGCCCCTGGGCGGCCACCACGATCGCAGCGACTGCCGCCTCGATATCGCCGATCTGGGTATAGCGGCCAAATCCCAGCCGAATTGAGGATCTTGCCTCCGCCTCACTCAAGCCGATAGCGCGCAAGACGTGGCTGGGCCGGCCCGAGCCACTCGCGCACGCCGAGCCGGCGGAAAAGGCGACGTCGCGCAACTCTGAGATAAGGCGGGCGGCATCGATGCCGTCCCGGCGTATGTTGAGATTGCCGCGATAGCGCTCATTGCGCGAGCCGTTGATCGTCCAATCCTTCAATAAATTCTCGGCAGTATCAGCTAAGTTATTGACATGTTTATTGTCCTCGTCACGTGATCGGTCGGCCAGTTGCGCTGCGGCGCCGAAGCCCGCGCATAGCATCGGGCTAAGCGTACCTGATCGCATACCATGTTGCTGCCCGCCCCCGTGGATGAGGGGCCGCCAATCGAGGCCGGCCCGAAACCACAAAGCGCCGATTCCCTTGGGTCCATGTATCTTGTGCGCCGATAGCGTGACCATGTCGCAGGCGGCCAGCGGCAGATCGACCCGCCCGAAACCCTGCACGGCATCGCAGAAGAAGAGCGCCCCGGCGGCGCGCGCCATCCGGGCTAGGATGGCCACCGGCTGAATGACGCCGATTTCATTGTTGACCAGCATTGCCGCAACGAGTGCTGTACGGTCATCGATGGCGGCGGCGGCGGCCTCCAGATCGACGATTCCGTTGGTATCGACCTGAAGCACCATTATTTCGCAATTCTGCCGGGCGAGCCAGGCCGCGGTATCCAGGACGCAGGCATGTTCGGTCGCGATCGTGACGATCTTGCGGCGTTGGCCCCCTAGCACCGCGCCCTGCAGCGCCCAATTGGCCGCCTCGGTCGCACCTGAGGTGAAGATCAGTCTCCCTTCGCGTTCCTGGTCGCCAAGCGCCACCACAAGCTGATCGCGTGCAATTTCGATCGCAGCTGCGGCTTCGCGGCCCAATCGATGGGGCGAATGCGGGTTTCCGAACCTATCGAGCCAGGGCAACATAGCCTCGCGCGCTTCGGGCGCGAGCGGTGTCGTGGCCTGGTAGTCGAGATAGATCATGCCGCGCGCCGCCTCCCGGCGATGCCGATCCAGACTTCGAGAAAGCGATCGATCTCCGCCGATGTCGTCTCAGGCGCCAGGCTGACACGGATGACCTCGCGGGCTTCGGATTCGCCCCAGCCCATGGCCATCAATACCGGGCTGGCCTTGAGCGTCCCCGAGGAACAGGCACTCCCCGCCGAAACGGCGATCCCGGCGCTATCGAGCACGATCAGCTGCGCCGCGGCTGCAACGCCCGGGAGCCGGTAAGACGCAATCTCCGGTAAACGCGCACTTTCGGACGCGACGACTTCGCCTCCCACGTTTCTCACGGCGTCGTCAAGGCGCCGCCGTAGCGCTGTTAGATGCGCGCGGGGACGACGGGCTTCGAAAGCGGCCGCGAAGCCGATAATTGCCGGCAGATTCTCCGTACCCGCGCGATAGCCCTTCTCCTGACCTCCGGTCGGTGCGAGCAAATTCAGGTCGCGGACCAGCAATGCACCGACTCCGGGAGGACCGCCCAGCTTGTGCGCCGATACGATCACCATATCGGCGTCGGGCAAGGGAATCTTGCCGGCAGACTGGGCGGCGTCTGCCAACCACAGCCCCCCTTTGCCGCGGACCGCGGCGGCAATCGCGTCGGTCGGCTGAATCACGCCGGTCTCACTGTTGACCGTCTGGATGGCGATGAGCGAATCATCAGGCAATGCATCGAGCCGCGCGATTCCGGACGCATCGACCGGGATGAGCAGCGCATCGCGCGCCGCACGTCGGACTGCATCATGTTCGATGGCGGATATTGCGTGCGAGCCTATTTTCGCCTGACGCAGCGCAATCGCCGCCGCCTCGCTGGCCCCGCCGACGAATAGCAGATCATGCTCCCAGCCAAGCGCAGCCTTGATGCGCGCCCGCGCCGCTTCAAGTGCAGCGCGCGCCGCGCGCCCCTCCGCATGGGGCGATGAGGGATTGGCCCACCTGCTCATCGCCTCATCCATCGCCGCGCGAACCGCCGGGAGCACCGGCGTGGTGGCAGCATGATCGAGATAAATGCGAGGATTCACTGCGGCCTGTTCTCCACGATTGCGCCGACGAGCGCCTTTTCTATATAGGCGCGGCTCACGCGCACACCCAAGCACCCCCGATCAGTCAAGCGAGAGCGATGCCCGACGTCATTTTTCCTGGTCCCGAAGGCCGCCTTGAAGGCCGTTTCAACCCCGGTCCGCGTCCGCGCGCGCCCGTCGCGATGATCCTGCATCCGCACCCCCAGGCGGGCGGCACGATGAACAATCGAATCGTGCAGGCGCTCTACCAGACCTTCGTGCGGCGGGGTTTTGCGACCTTGCGCTTCAATTTCCGCGGCGTCGGCAAGAGCCAGGGCCTGTTCGACAACGGGATTGGCGAATTGTCCGATGCGGCGTCTGCCCTC
>DATMIP010000077.1:0-4592 GCA_035554515.1 Sphingomonas sp.
GCTCGGGGGTGCGGGGACATAGGGCCCCTCGATCCGATCGGCGCGGAAGATCACCTCGCTATGACCGGTACTCGTCCCTCCTTCGGCGGCCATCAGATAATAGGCACCATCCTTCTTGAACAGGTGCGGCCCTTCGATCCAAATCGGCTTTTTCGACGGGTCGACCCCGCCATCCACGATCACGCGGGGCGTGCCCCTGGTCTGCAGCGTGCCCGGATCGAACCGGTGGAGCCAGATCGCGCGGTGGCCGTCGTAGCGCGGGGCACCTTCAGGACCGTCGTTATTGACGAGCCACGCGCTGCCATCGTCATCGAAGAAGATCGACGGGTCGATACCGCCGACATCTTTCAACCACACCGGCTGTGACCAGGGCCCTTTCGGATCGCGCGCGGTGACGACAAAATTGCCGCCGCACTCGACACAGGTATTGACGATGAAGAAACGCCCATCGTGGTATGAGATGGCCGGCGCGAAGACGCCGTGCGACATCGTGATGCCGGTGAAATTCAGCTGCTCCGGCCGACTGATGGCATTGCCGATCTGGCGCCAGTGGACCAGATCGCGGCTGTGCCAGACCGGTATCCCTGGAAACCAGGAAAAGGTTGAATTGACGAGATAAAAGTCGGCGCCGACCTTAACCACGCTGGGATCGGGATAATAGCCGGCCAGAATCGGATTGCGATACTTGCCGGATTGTGGCGCCGGTCCAGGCTCATGCCCCTCATAGGAAACCCGGTCGAACAGCGCCACCTTCGCCGCCGCCAGGGAACCCGTGGCCATGGTAGCGCTAACCAAAAATGTAAGCGTTTTCAATATTTTGCTTTGCCTGAATCTGGTCACGAGCGTTGCTTTCTGATGGCGTTACGGATCGGCAATGACTATGCAGCGGGACCCCGCACCATAAACGGGGAAGCGCGGGAGTGGAATATGGGGCGGGCAGCCAGGCGGATTTCAGTATCGGGCGCCATGGTTGCGCTATGCATGGCTACCGTGGTTCGTGCGGCCGATACGCGCGGCGTTGCACACACCGCTTTGTGGCCCTCCGCCAGGAGCCAGGGCCTTATCGACCCCAAGACAGAAGCGTTCGTCACGGCGTTGATGGCGAGGATGACGCTTGCCGAAAAGGTCGGCCAGATGGTCCAGGGCGACATCAGCACGATCCGACCCGGTGATTTGCGCAAATATCCGCTCGGCAGCATCCTCGCGGGCGGCAGCTCGCCCCCGCTCGATAGCCCGGATCGCTCGCCGGCGGCGGCATGGCTCGCGACCGCGCGGGCGTTCAATGCCGTCGCGAACGAAGCGCGACCGGGTCACAGCATTATCCCGCTCATCTTCGGAATCGACGCGGTCCATGGCAATAGCAATATCGTCGGCGCGACCGTATTCCCGCACAATATCGGCCTGGGCGCAATGCATGACCCAGAGCTGATGAACAGGATTGGCCGCGTCACGGCCGTCGAAACGGCCGCCGCCGGAATTGACTGGGCGTTCGGGCCGACGCTCACCGTACCACAGGATGAACGCTGGGGCCGCGCCTATGAAGGCTATTCGGAGGACCCGGCTGTGGTCGCGTCCTATGCCGGCGCAATGGTCGAAGGATTGCAGGGTGCACCGGGCAAGGGCACGATCCAGCGGGGTTATGTAGCGGCGAGCGCAAAGCATTTTTTGGGTGATGGCGGCACGATCGACGGGATGGATCAGGGTGATGCCGACATTCCCGAAAGCGCGCTGATCGGGATCCACAATGCCGGCTATCCGGCTGCCATCAATGCCGGCACGATGACGGTGATGGCCTCGTTCAGCAGCTGGCAGGGCGTGAAGATGCACGGCAACAAAAGCCTGCTGACCGACGTGCTCAAGGGCAGGATGGGCTTTGACGGGTTCGTCGTCGGCGACTGGAATGCGCATGGCCAGATTCCGGGTTGCACCACTGATGATTGCCCGGCGACCTTCAACGCCGGGCTCGACATGGCGATGGCGCCTGATGGCTGGAAAAAGCTGTTCGACAATACGCTCGCCGAGGTGAAGGCAGGCAAGATCCCGATGGCGCGCGTGGACGATGCGGTGCGGCGCATCTTGCGCGTGAAGGCCAGGCTCGGCCTGTTCGATGCGGAGCGGCCTTATGCCGGCCGGCTCGAGCTGGTCGGAGCACCGGAGCATCGCGCGATCGCCCGACAGGCGGTAGCCAAGAGCCTCGTACTGCTCAAGAATGATGGCGTTCTGCCCGTGAAGGCCAATGCCCGCATATTGGTCGCGGGTGCAGATGCCGACGATATCGGCCAGCAATCGGGGGGCTGGACCCTGTCGTGGCAAGGCGATGGCAACAAGAATTCCGATTTTCCCGGCGCGACATCAATCTATGCGGGCATTGCCGCGGCGATGAAAGCGGCCGGCGGCAGCGCAACGCTGAGCCAGGACGGCAGCTATACGACCCGGCCCGATCTGGCGGTGGTGATATTCGGCGAGCAGCCTTACGCCGAAATGCGTGGCGACATACGCACGCTCGAGTTCGAGGCGGGCGACAAGGTCGCGCTGGCGATGCTCAGGAAACTCAAGGCGGCCGGCATCCCGGTCGTTTCAATCTTCCTGTCGGGCCGGCCCTTGTGGGTCAATCCCGAACTCAACGCGTCGGATGCCTTTGTAGCCGCCTGGCTGCCCGGAACCGAGGGCGGCGGCGTCGCCGATGTCCTGATTGGTGATGCCGCAGGCAAACCGCGCATGGATTTCAACGGCACCTTGTCCTTCAGCTGGCCGAAGACCGCCGCCCAGTTCACGCTCAACAAAGGCGAGGCGACCTACGACCCCTTGTTTCCGCTCGGCTATGGGCTGACCTATGCGCATAGCGGCACGGTGGGTGTATTGAGCGAGGTGTCGGGCGTCGATCCCAGCGTCGCCAATAACAGCGTCTTCTTCGCCAAGGGCCGCGTACCCGCTCCGTTCAACTTCGCTGCGGACGGCAAGATCACGCGCAAGCCAGTCGATAGCGCGACTATGCAGGAAGGCGCGGTCCAGCTCAGCTGGGCTGCGGGCCAGCAGGAGAGCGTGAGGATCGGCAGCAACGCATTCCTTGACCTGTCGCGCGAGGTGAATGCCGATGTGCAGGTCCAGATCACCTATCGAGTCGATCAAGCCCCCGCCGCGCCGGTGAAGCTGGCAGTAGGTACCGGGCTGGTCGATGCCACCGAATTGTTCAGGACCGCTGCGGGCTGGAGGACGGTCAAGGTGCCGCTCGCCTGCTTCAAGGCGCGTGGCGCGGATATGGCACATGTCAGCCCTGTTTTCTCGCTGAGCACGACCGGGCCATTCACGGTGTCGATTTCCGACGTGCGCCTGGCGGCCGATCCAGCTGGGGCGATTTGTCCGAAGTGAGCCGCATGTCGCGGCTATGCGCCATTCCACCGGGCTGGTGGGTGCCTTTGCTTCCCGGCGTCGATCCGCTGTAGGGATCGTTCGGCGATAAACGGACGGCATAGAATGGCACGCAAATATTTCGGCACCGACGGCATTCGCGGCCGCACCAACGAATGGCCGATGACGGCCGAGATCGCGATGAAGGTCGGCCAGGCGGCGGGCTCCTATTTCCTGCGCGGCAAGCATCGCCACCGCGTGCTGATCGGCAAGGATACGCGGCTTTCCGGCTATATGATGGAAAGCGCGCTGACCGCGGGCTTCACCTCGGTCGGCATGGATGTCGTGTTGGTCGGCCCGATGCCGACGCCGGCGGTCGCGATGCTGACCAAATCGATGCGCGCCGATCTTGGCGTGATGATCTCTGCCAGCCACAATCCGTTCGCCGACAACGGCATCAAATTGTTCGGCCCCGACGGCTACAAATTGTCCGACGAGGCCGAGGCCAAGATCGAAAAGGCGATCGAGGCGACGCCCAAGCTCGCATCCGCCGAGCAGATCGGCCGCGCCCGCCGCGTCGACGACGCGCAGGGCCGCTATATCAGCATCGTCAAATCGACCTTCCCCGATCATCTGCGGCTCGACGGGCTGCGCGTCGTGATCGATTGCGCGCACGGCGCTGCCTATAAGGTCGCGCCCGATGCGTTGTGGGAATTGGGGGCCGAGCTGATCAGCATGGGCGTCACCCCCAACGGGACCAACATCAACGACAAGGTCGGATCGACCGCGCCGGCAGCGCTGCAGGCGCGCGTGATCGAGACGCGCGCCGATCTCGGCATCGCGCTCGATGGCGATGCGGACCGGCTGATCGTGGTCGACGAAAAAGGCCAGATCGTCGACGGCGACCAGTTGATGGCGCTGATCGCGACCGCCGCCGCGCGCGACGAGAAATTGCGCGGCGACGGCATCGTCGCGACGATCATGTCCAATCTCGGGCTCGAACGTTTCCTGTGGAGCAAGGGCATCTCGCTCCACCGCACCCCCGTCGGCGATCGCTATGTGGTCGAGGCGATGCGCGCCGGTGGCTACAATATCGGCGGCGAGCAATCGGGCCATATCGTGCTCGCCGATTATGCCACCACCGGCGACGGGCTGATCGCGGCGCTGCAGGTGCTGGCCGAACTTGTGACGCGAGGGGCGCCCGCAAGCCAGATGCTCAAATTGTTCGATCCGCTGCCGCAATT
>DATMIP010000078.1:0-4672 GCA_035554515.1 Sphingomonas sp.
CCTCTGGGCTCGACGACCCCGGTTCAGCTCGGCGGACGGCGGCTTCCGCTCTCACCGCGCTGGACAGGCACGATAGGGGCGGAATATCGCGCCGAACTGAGCAATGGCGACAGCATCACGCCGCGTATCCAATATTCCTACATCGGTCAGCAGTGGGCGTCGGTCTTCCAGCGTTCGTTTGAGCGCCTCCTGCCATTCCGCCAGTGGGAGGCTCGTCTGACCTACGAGCACGACAAGCTGTCAATCGCCGCCTACGCGACCAACATTTCGGACCAGACTTACCTCGCGGGCATCCAGGACAGCGCATTCCGGATTTATGGCGCGCCGCGTCAGTATGGCGTCAAGGTCGGGTACAGCTTCTGAGACGGCGTGGATGCCAGGCATCTGGCGTTCCCGCCAAGAGCAATTCAAGCATTGGAGACAAAATATGCCGGGTTGGGAAGAAGGCGATTGGCGCGACGAAGACCTGTGTCAGTTCAAGGAATCGAACCTGCTGAACGGCATGGGGCTGGAGTTTTATGACCTCAGCCATCCCTGGGGTCTGGGCCAGCCCTGCTGGCCCTATTTCGAGGATGTGAAGATCGAGCGTCTGCACGGCATGTCGCGTTCGGGCGTGCTGACCCAGAAGATCACCACGGTGATGCACTCGGGGACGCATATCGATGCGCCTGCGCATGTCGTGCCGGGCACGCCGTTCATGGACGAGGTGCCGCTGCCCTATTTCTTCGGCACCGGCGTGGTGGTGTCGATCCCCAAGAAGAAATGGGAAATCATCACCGCGGAAGATCTGGAGAATGCCAGGCCGCAGATCCGCGAGGGCGACATCGTCATCGTCAATACCGGCTGGCACAAATATTATGGCGATAACCGCCATTATTACGCCTATTCGCCCGGCTTCTACAAGGAAGCGGGCGAGTGGTTCGTGCAGAAGAAGGTCAAGATGTGCGGGTCCGACACCCAGGCGCTCGACCATCCGCTGGGCACCGCGATCGGGCCGCATGGCACCGGCGCGCCGCACGGTCTGATCCCGCAGGTCAACATCGAATATGAGCAGCTGACCGGTCGCAAGGTGATCGAGGACTTCCCCGAGTGGGAGCCGTGTCACAACGCGATCCTGTCCGCCGGCATCTGCGGGTTCGAGAATGTCGGGGGCGACATCGACAAGGTCACCGGCAAGCGCGTCACCTTCGCGGCCTTCCCGTGGCGCTGGAAGAAGGGCGACGGATGCATCGTCCGCCTCGTCGCCATCGTCGATCCGACCGGCAATTTCCGGATCGAGACCGGCAGGGACAACGACTGATTTCCTTGCGGCGTGGCGGCCCGGCGCCGCCACGCCCTTTTCGGCCGGGAAACGAACCCGGCAGACCGAGAGGACCGCCGATGGACGTCGTCAGGCTGGCCGATGCCAGGCACTATATCGCTCCCAGGCACTACGACATGCGTTCGCTGCGGCTGCAGGGCTTCGACGCCAGCGGTGCGGATTTCGCGTGGACCGGGCTTTCCTACTTCCTCCCCGGCGGCGGGGCCGAGATGGACGCGGGGCCGCTGGGCAAGATCTATGTGGTGCTGGAAGGCGAGATCACCGTCGAGCTGGGCTCGGGGGAAACGCAGCATCTGGGCAAGCTGGACAGCTGCTTCATTCCCGGGGGCGAGGCCCGCGCGGTGCGCAACGAGGGCAACACGGTAGCGACCATGCTGGTTGTCATGCCCTATCCGGAGAAATCGGCATGAGCCTGCCCGAGATCGACACAGCCTCCCTCTTCGACGTCTCCGGCAAGTCAGCCATCATTGTCGGCGCGACAGGGTCGTTCGGCAAGGTGGTTTGCGTCACGCTCGGCAAAGCGGGCGCGCGTCTCACGATAGCGGCTGGCAACAAGGACGAGTTGGAAACCCTGCAAGGCGAGCTGGTGGCTGCAGGCATGGAGGCGGCGACAATCAACCGGCGACCGAACAGCGAAGCGGACTGCGACGCCATCGTCGAAGCAGCGGTCGCGGCTTATGGCTCGGTCGACATTCTCGTGATCGCGTCGGGCGTGAACGATGTGGCCATGATCAACGATCTCACCCCCGAACGCTTCCAGAAGGTCATGCTGGCCAATGTCGATGGCGCCTGGCTCATGGCGCGCGCGGCGGGGAAACGCATGATCGCGCAGGGGCAGGGGGGCAAGGTCGTCTTCACCTCGTCGGCGCGCGGCAAGCTTGGCCATCCCGCCGGCTACTCCGCCTATTGCACCTCCAAGGCCGCTGTCGATGGCCTGACCAGGTCGCTCGGCTGCGAATGGGGCAAGCATGGCATCACCGTGAATGCGATCGCGCCGACCGTGTTCCGCTCCCCGCTGACCGCATGGATGTTCGAGGATAACGACAATGCCGCCAAGGTGCGCGAAGGCTTCCTCGCCCGCGTGCCGGTCGGCCGGCTGGGCGAGCCGGAGGATCTGGCAGGTCCGCTCCTGTTCCTGTGTTCGCGCGCGTCCGATTTCCATACCGGCCATATCGTCTATGCCGATGGCGGCTACACGGCGGGCTGATCGATGCGCAAGCCCTCCATCGGAGTCATTGGCGGCGGTCTCATGGGCGCGGGGATCGCGCAGGTTTTCGCTGCGGCGGGGCACAGGGTCATCGTTCACGAACCCTTCGATTCTGTCCGCGAGACGCTGATTGCCCGCATCCGCGATGGGCTGGAACAGGTCGGCGACGATCCGGACCTCGCCGACAATGTGGCGGCCAGCGCCGACATGGAAGAAGCGGTCGGCGAGGCTTCGTTCGTGACCGAGGCGGCGCCGGAGAAGCTCGAGCTCAAGCGGTCCATCTTCACCCAGCTTGTGGAGCTTGCGCCGCGCGACGCGATCCTGGCGAGCAACAGTTCGGTCATGCCGATCGGCATCATTGCGTCAGGCTTGCCGACCGCAGAGCGCATCGTCGGCACGCACTGGTGGAACCCGGCGGTGCTGATCCCGCTCGTTGAAGTGATCCAGGGGGCGCACACGTCGGATGCCACGGTCGAGGCAACGATGAACCTCCTTGCCAGCGTCGGAAAGAAGCCGGCGCATGTGAAGAAGGATGTGGCCGGCTTTGTCGCCAACCGCCTGCAACACGCGCTGTGGCGCGAGGCCATTTCAATGGTGGCGGATGGCATCTGCGACGCGAGAACGGTGGACGATTGCGTCAAGAACAGCTTCGGCCTCAGGCTCCCCGTCCTTGGCCCCCTGGAGAATGCCGACCTTGTGGGCATCGAACTCACGCGCGACATCCACGAAACGATCATTCCCGAGCTGAACCGCGATGCCAGGCCGAACCCGATACTCGACAGGCTGATCGCGGATGGCAAACTCGGGTTCAAGTCCGGCGAGGGTTTCCAGATGTGGAGCGCGGACGACCAGGCGGCCCTCCGCAGGCGGCTGGTGGAGCATCTCGTCGCGGCGAGGAACAGGCTTGCATGACTGCGTCGGCGCGGCCGCTGGAAGTGAGTCGTGCCAACCGCGCGAAACCGATCCGCGCATCATCATCCAATATGGAGGCTCAGGCGTGAAGAACAAGGTCATCATCACATGCGCCATCACGGGCGGCATCCACACGCCCAGCCTGTCCGCCGCGCTGCCCTATACGCCCGCCGACATCGCCCGGCAGGCCATCGAGGCGGCGGAGGCCGGCGCTGCGATCCTGCACCTGCACGCGCGCGATCCGCAGACGGGCGCGCCGACCGGCAACCCGGAGGTCTATCGCCAGTTCCTGCCCATCATCAAGCAAGGCACCGACGCCGTCATCAACCTGACCACCGGCGGCAGCCCGGACATGAGTCCTGACGACCGCCTTGCCGCTGCGCTCGCCTTTTCGCCCGAAATGTGCTCGCTCAACATGGGCAGCATGAACTTCTCCTTCCACGACATGGGTCGCAAGGTCACCGACTGGAAATTTGCCTGGGAGAAGCCGTATATCGAGGACAGCGAGAAGTTCATCTTCCGCAACACTTTCGCCGACATCCGCCGCAACTATGAGCTGCTGGCCGAGCACGGCACGCGCTTCGAGCACGAATGCTACGACATCGGCCACCTCTATAATCTGGCATATATGGCCGACAAAGGCATCGCCAAACCGCCCTTCTTCATCCAGTCGATCTTCGGTATCCTGGGCGGTATCGGCGGCGATCTCGACAATGTGCTGTTCATGAAGCGCACGGCCGATCGCCTGTTCGGCGACAATTACATCTGGTCGGTGCTCGGCGCGGGCCGCTTTCAGATGCCGGTTTGCACGCTGGCCGCCCAGCTTGGCGGCAACGTCCGCGTCGGGCTGGAGGACAGCCTGTTTCTCGGCCGTGGCCAGATGGCCGCATCCAATGCCGAGCAGGTGCAGAAGATCGTGCGCATAATGCGCGAAATGGACCTCGAACCGGCCACGCCCGATGAGGCGCGACACGCCCTGGCGCTCAAGGGCGGCGACAGAACGGCGATCTAGAGATATCTGTCTGAGCGGCGGCGATATTTGTCGATCGCAAAGTCCCAGGACCATTGCCCACGCGATCTGCCTGGCGCCGGCCGCGTCCATGATCTCCACGCCGCGCGACCCGCCCGGCGTCCTGCTTCATGTCATCGGGATGGTCCGTGCAAGTGACCCGTATCGCCGGCATGACGAGCGCCGCATCGAGCCCATGCACATACCGGCTCGTGATGACCCC
>DATMIP010000079.1:0-4730 GCA_035554515.1 Sphingomonas sp.
CGCGCCACGATCATGGGCGAGGGCGCTTTTTCGGCCGATGTCGGCGTGGTCGCATTGCAGCCGCAGGAGCCGGTTTCATTGCTGCCCCAGCATGTTGCGGTTCGCCGCAATCCCGGCACTTTGCCCAGCCGCGCGGCGGATAATCTTTACTGGCTCGGCCGCTATCTCGAACGCGGTGAGGCGACCTTGCGTCTGGTGCGTGCGACGCTCGGCGGGACGATCGACGCCGATACCGGCGCCAGCCTGGTGCCGGTCACGCTCGATCGCCTCGCCACTCTGCTCATCTCGACCGGCGCGTCGAAGGTTGAGCATCAGGGCGAAGAGGATGACGAGGACGAGGATGAAGATCCCGGCGCCATCCGCGATCTGGCGGAACTCGCCGAGGTTGCCCTCGACGGTCACGGCCTCGCCAGTATCGGCACCTTGTTTGGCACAATCCACGGTATTGCGTCGGGCATCCGCGACCGCCTGTCGGCCGATGTATGGCGGCTGATCGATATGCCTTTGCCGGCCGCCCAAGGGCATGACGCGACGTCCATGCTCAACCGGGTCGGATTGCTGCAGGAGCGATTCGCCGCGCTGGCCGGGCTCGCCGCGGAAAATATGGGGCGCACCGCGGCGTGGCGATTCCATGATCTCGGACGAAGGATCGAGCGCGCGCTCGTCGGCTGCCGGCTGACGCGCTTTTTCGGGAGCGACGCCGCCACCGCCGACGATCTGACCACCCTGCTCGATCTCATGGACAGCCAGATCTCCTATCGCGCGCGCTATATGACCGGTCTCGCGCTGGTGCCGGTGCGCGATCTCGTCATGCTCGATCCCTTCAATCCGCGCAGCCTCGCATTCCAGGTGGCGCGCATCCGCGAACATCTCGCGGCGCTGCCATCGCTGCGCGACGACGGGCTGGAGGAAGATCAGACGGCGCTCGCCAACGAACTGGCGTTGATGGTCGCGACGGTGAGGCCCGAATCCCTGTCGCCGGCAACCCTGCTCGGAATTGAAAACCGATTGATGGCGATCAGCGATGCCGTCGCCGCGCGCTTCTTTCTCCAGGGTGCCGAAACGATCCGCGCGCCCGGCATGACGTTGGCGTGAGGGGCGTCTGATGCGCTATTCGGTCACCCACGCGACGCGCTTTCGCTACGCTTTTCCGGTGCGGTTCGCGCGCTGCAACCTGCGCCTGAGACCGATCGATTGGGATGGCCAGCGGGTCGAGGATCACGCATTTGCGATCGATCCAGCGGCCTCCCAAAATCCGGGTCGCAAGAGCGGCTATCCCGTCAATGCCACCCGCATCGTGGTCGAAAAGCCGGCGACCGAATTGCTGATACAAAGCCGCGCGCACGTGATCGTTGATAGAATCGCCCCCGCGCCGCTGCCGGATGACGTCCCGGTCTCGACGGCCGGCCGGCTGGCGCGCGAAGCGAACGATCTGGGAGAAATGGCTCCGGCAAATTACCTTTATCCATCGCCGCTGATCGCTGACTTTCCGGAAATCGCGGCATGGTGCGCGGCGGAACTTCGTCCTGACCGCGGCGTCGTCGAGGCGGGCCTGGCGCTGGCAAAGGCCATACAGGCTGGCTTCCATTATGACGGCAGCGCGACCCAGCTCGACACCAGTCCCGCCGAAGCCTTCGCCCGGAAGAGTGGCGTATGCCAGGATTTCGCGCAGATCATGATCTCCGGCGCGCGCTCCGCCGGTCTCTCGGCCGCCTACGTTTCGGGCTATTTGCGCACGATCCCGCCGCCGGGGAAGGCGCGGCTGATCGGTGCCGACGCCACCCACGCCTGGGTGTTGATCTGGTGTGGCCCCGCGCGCGGCTGGATCGGCTTCGATCCGACGAATGGCGTCACCATGGGCCCCGACCATATCGTCACCGCTATCGGACGTGATTATGCGGACGTCTCGCCAATCGACGGCATCTTCCTGGGCCGCGACGGCCAGAAGATCGACGTGGCCGTGGACGTCGAACCGCTGGGCTGAGGCGGCCCGGAACAACCGGCGCGGGCCGAAGGTCAATGCACGCGCAACCGCCACGGCCAGCGCGCGTTGATCGGGTCCACAATCGAGAGTTTGCCATGACGCATTCGCCACCGGTTCCGCCCGCCAATCAATCACCTTACCCGCGTCACGAGCCACCGCACGAGCATCATCCGATCCCACCGGTCGCACAGAAGGGTACGGCGGAAGACGCGAACCTTCCCGGACTTACCCTGGGGATTGGTGCGGCCATCGGCCTCGGTTCGGCGGCCGCCATATTGGCGGCATGGCTTTACAGCCGGTCCCGACGAAGCGTGCCAGCGCGACGGGCGGCCCCGCGTCGACGCACCACCTCGACGAAGCGGACGCGCCGCACCGTCCCCGCGCCTCGCGGCGGTACGAAGCGCAAGGCGGCGAATAAGGGCGATTCAAGCTCCGCCTCCTGATCGTCGCAACTCCGCATCGGGGAGCTGCGTCAACCCGGCGACCCACCGATGTCTGTCGTCGCCAGCCGCCCCGCAGGCATGCGGCTATCGCAATCGCCGCCGCCGTGGCACAAGGGTTGGAGATAATGCAGGAAGGGACATCGATGCGGCGTCACATAAATTTGCTTGCGGCCGTTTGCGCGTTGGTAGCCGTATGCGCACCCGCCGCGGCACAATCCGCCGACCAGGACGTGCGGTGTTCGATGGTCGCGAGTATTTTCGCCAAAATGGAAAAGGATCCGCCGAAACGCCAGACCGCTGCGGTGATCTATTATTTCTATCTGGGACGTGTTGATGCCCGGATGTCCGTGGCGCAACTGAAATCCGCGCTCATTGCGCAGGGGAAGCTCATGAAGCAGGCCGAGATTCCGACCGTGATGAACGGCTGCGTTGCGCAGCTGCGCAACAAGGAGCTCGCGTTGCGCGCTCTCGCGGCTCCCGTAAACCCGAAGTAACGCGCTCTCGATGCTGATGCAGGATGACCGCCTGGCGACGCCGGTGCGCATCGTAGCATTCTATCATTTCACGACCGTCGAAGACTGCGCTTCTCTGCGTATGTCGTTGGCTGGCCTCTGCTGTTCGAAAGGCATCAAGGGTACATTGCTACTCGCCCGCGAGGGTATCAACGGCACTATCGCGGGTATGGACGCGGCGATCGAGGAGGTGCTGGACCATATTCGCGCTCTTCCAGGTTGCGCCACGCTGGAGGTAAAGGAGTCGCGTTCGGACGCGCTGCCATTTTACCGCATGAAGGTGCGCGTGAAGCCGGAGATCGTGACGATGGGTCAACCGGATATCGATCCGGTCGCCAATGCCGGCCACTATGTGGCGCCCGAAGACTGGAACGCGCTGATCGCCGAGCCCGGCACGATCCTGATCGACACGCGCAATGATTATGAGGTTGCGATCGGCAGCTTCGCCGGGGCGATCGATCCGAAGACGCCGACGTTCCGCGATTTCCCCGCCTGGTTCCGCGAGCATCGCGCGGCGTTGCTGCGCGATGTGCCTGCACCCAAGGTCGCGATGTTCTGCACGGGCGGCATACGCTGCGAGAAGGCGACGGCCTTCCTCAGAAGCGAGGGCGTCGATGAGGTCTATCACCTGCAGGGCGGTATCCTGAAATATCTGGAGACCGTTGCGCCCCAGGACAGCCGCTGGGAAGGCGAATGCTTCGTGTTCGACCAGCGCGTCTCGGTCACGCACGGGCTGGAGAAGGGCAGTTGCGAGCTCTGCCATGCGTGCCGGATGCCGGTCCGCCCGGAGCACCGCGCCTCGCCGCTCTACGTCGCGGGCGTAAGTTGTCCAGCCTGTCATGCATCGCGAACCGACGGACAGCGCGCCTCCTATGCCGAGCGCGAGCGCCAGACCCGGCTTGCGGCGGCGCGCGGCCAGGCGCACGTCGGCGCGACCCACTCGCGCGCCCGTGACTTACCCAATAGTCTATAGTTTTCGCCGCTGCCCGTTCGCGATGCGGGCGCGGATGGCGCTGCTGATCAGCGGAACCAGCTGCGAGCTGCGCGAAGTGAAGCTGCGCGAAAAGCCCGCCGAGCTGATCGCGGTTTCGCCCAAGGCGACCGTCCCGGTGCTCGTCCTGCCCGACGGCCGGGTGATCGATCAGAGCCTGGACATCATGCGCTGGGCACTTGGCCGCAACGATCCCGAAAACTGGCTGGCGGGCGATGACAATGTGCTGATCGCGGCGAACGACGGGCCGTTCAAATACCATCTCGACCGCGCCAAATATCCCGGGCGATATCCTGAGGAAGGCGATCACCGCGCTCTTGGGCTGGCAATGCTGGATGACCTCGAACAGCGCCTTTCGCTCACCGCGAACCTGTGTGGCGCGGCTCGCTCGCTGACCGATATCGCCTTGCTGCCTTTCGTGCGCCAGTTCGCCGAAATCGACCGTTCCTGGTTCGACGCCCAGCCCTTCCCGTCGCTCCGGCGCTGGCTCGCATGGCATCTCGCCTCGGATCTGTTTCAATCGGCGATGGTACGGCCGCTTCCGTGGAAGATCGGCGATCAGCCCGTCTTGTTTCCCGCCCGCTGACAGGACAGAATGCACCATGGCCGACGACACCATCATCCAGACGCCCGACGGGCCGATGACCTGGGCTGAATGGAAGAAGAAAAATCCGGTTCAGCTGCCTTCGCGGCGGACGAAAGGCAAGAATCTCCCCAACAAGATCAAGCGCCGCACCGACGAGGCTTGAGCCTTCTCAAGCGGGCCTGGTCGCCAGCCAGACGATGTGGCGCGCGCCGCG
>DATMIP010000080.1:0-4669 GCA_035554515.1 Sphingomonas sp.
CGAGTAGGCCTGGGGGTGAAACCCCCGCTGCTCCTTCATATATCAGGTCGATGAGCGGTTTCGGTCGAGAAGAAGCGGACGAGGTACGGCACGGCGCGCGCGCGGTGATTGCACTGCCCGAATTGAACACGGGTTTACGCGACACCGAGGCACGGCTGGAAGAGGCCGCCGGACTCGCAGCCGCGATCGGCCTCGAGGTGGTCGACCGGCTCGCATTCCGTTTGCGTCAGCCCAAGCCTGCCACCCTGTTCGGTTCGGGCCAGGTAGAACAAATCGCAACCGCCGCGCGCCTGCACGATGCCGAGCTGATCGTGATCGATGCCGCGTTGACGCCGGTCCAGCAGCAGAATCTTGAGAAAGCGTGCGAGGCGAAGGTCATCGATCGCACCGGGCTGATCCTGGAGATTTTCGGCGAACGTGCCGCAACCGCGGAAGGTCGGCTGCAAGTCGAACTCGCCCATCTCGACTATCAGGCTGGCCGCCTCGTGCGGTCATGGACCCACCTTGAGCGCCAGCGCGGCGGCTTCGGCTTCCTCGGTGGCCCAGGCGAGACGCAGATCGAGGCCGACCGCCGCCTGATCCGCGACCGCATGGCCAAGATCCGGCGCGAACTGGAGCAGGTGCGCAAGACCCGTGGCCTCCATCGTTCGCGCCGCGAACGGGCGCCTTGGCCGGTGATTGCACTGGTCGGCTATACCAACGCCGGCAAATCGACGCTGTTTAACCGGCTTACAGGTGCGGGCGTATTGGCCGAAAACCTGCTGTTCGCGACGCTCGACCCGACGATGCGACAAATATCGCTGCCCGGCGTGGACAAGGCGATCCTGTCGGACACGGTGGGTTTTGTCTCCGATCTGCCGACCCAGCTGGTGGCGGCATTTCGCGCGACGCTCGAGGAGGTATCTGCCGCCGACCTGATCCTTCACGTCCGCGATATCGCGCATCCGGACAGCGAAGCGCAACGTGCGGACGTGCTCGCGGTGCTGGTCGAGATCGGCGTAGGGCCCGATGCGGGCGAACATGCACCTATCGTCGAGGTGTGGAACAAGCTCGATGCGCTCGATCCGGAGGCGCATGCGCGTGTTCTGACCGACGCCGCGCGCGACCAGGATGTCGTTGCGATCTCAGCTCACACCAGCGAGGGGATCGATGACCTTCGCCGCCATGTCGCGGAGCGGTTGCTCGCCGGGGCGCTGGTTCACAGCATTGCGTTGGGGGCCGGTGATGGGGGCGCCATCGCGTGGCTGCACCAGCATGGCGAAGTGATCGAGCAGGCGATGGACGGGGAGATGCTGACGATGGATGTGCGGCTGTCGCCGGATGAATGGGACCGCTTCCAGGCACGTCGCTGATCCGTAACAGAAGAGTCATATTCGCTGGCCTGACAACAAGGTTCGGGAGGCCAGTGCCACGTCCAGCGACCCATCATTTGCGACCCTGTTCGAGCCGGGGCTGGTTTGGACCTGCTGGCAGGGCGAGAGCGGCGTGGTTTTGGCGGACCGTCAGCCGCCCGAGGATGCAGGGTTCCGCTGGCTTCATCTGGATTTGTGGGACCAACGCACCGCCCGTTGGATCGCAGACAAATCCGGGCTTCCAGCGGACCTTCAGGACTTGTTTCTCTCGACCGATGAACAGCCGCGCATCCTGGGCCAAAAGGAGGTGCTGGCGCTTGTCTTGCCAGACTTTCAGCGTGAGTTCGACCGCGACGAAACCGAGCGGATCGGCGCCCTCCACGTGGCGTTGGCCCCGGGGCTGATGCTCACTGGGCGGCATCATCCGCTCCATACGCCCGATATATTCCGCCATCGCGCGGCGCAGGCCGAGCAACTGGATCCGGGGCGCGCGCTGGAGCTGGTGCTGAACAGTCTGATCGATACGCTGGCGACGCGCACGACGGGCATATTGTCCGAAATGCTCGCGCTCGAGGACCAGATATTGGCCGACGAAGGCACGCCGGATACACGCGCGCTCGTCGCGATGCGCCGTCTGACGGCAAGGCTGCACCGAATGGCGAACGGCATACGCTTTGTGCTTTCGCGCGGGACGGAGGATCGTCTTATTGCCGCGATACATGGCGACCTGTTGACGCGCGCGACGCGCCGGTTGCTGCCGATCGAGCGCGACGTCGCGGCGGCGCAGCAGCAGTTGCGGCTGTTGCGCGAGGAGCTGGATCTGCAGGCGGGCCAGCAAACCAGCGAGAACGTCTACCTGCTATCGGTGATCACCGCCTTGATCATGCCGGCGACGCTGGTGACGGGATTCTTCGGTATGAATACGGGCGGGATGCCATTCGAAAAAGGAGCAGGGGGCACGCTGATGGCGACCTTGCTCGCGATCGGCTGTTCGATCGCGACCTGGCTGTTGCTGCGCACGATGGGGCTGATCCGTCGATAGGATTGTACTGCGCCGCCGGTATATGTGGCGCGCGTGAATTTCCGGCCGGTACGTGGAGCGGTACGACGCGAAACCGGCGAAGGTCGGCCGGTACGCGACGAATGCGGGAAGCTCTCATTCGGATGTAAAACATCGTTTGTCGCCGTGCGCGGGCATTGTCTTTCTGTCATCGATGGGGCCTAATGCGCTTGCACGATCAGGGAGAGGACGATGCCGACCCCCGCACTGAGCAATCGATTCGCCGCCGAAGCCTTTGGGACGTTCTGGCTGGTATTCGGCGGATGCGGTTCGGCGGTGCTCGCCGCGGGCGTTCCCGATCTGGGTATCGGCTTTACCGGCGTCAGCCTGGCCTTCGGGCTGACAGTGCTCACCATGGCCTATTCGATCGGGCATATTTCGGGTTGCCACCTCAATCCGGCGGTCACGGTCGGCCTTTGGGCGGGCGGCCGTTTTCCGGCAAGGGACATTCCCGCCTATGTGATCGCGCAACTGGCGGGGGCGATCGTGGCGGCGGGGCTGCTGATGCTGATCGCGTCGGGCAAAGCGGGGTTCGACGTGGTTGCGTCGGGCCTGGCGGCGAACGGCTATGGCGAACACTCGCCCGATCATTATTCGCTGACGTCGGGACTGGTTATCGAATTCGTGCTGACATTGGGATTTCTGGTGGTGATCCTCGGCGCGACCGACAGCCGTGCGCCGGAGGGCTTCGCGCCGATCGCGATCGGCCTGGCGCTAACGCTGATCCATCTGATCGCCATTCCCGTGACCAATACGTCAGTCAATCCCGCCCGATCGACCGGACCGGCGCTGTTCGTCGGCGGCTGGGCCCTGGCCCAGTTGTGGGCATTTTGGGTGGCACCGCTGGCGGGCGCGATCGGCGGCGGCCTGATCTATCGCGCCATCGCGGGCGATCCGCCCAGGCCCGATGTCAGTGGCGAGCGGGTCTGACAGGAAGATTCCCGGTCATGCGCCAACCAGCCATGGGGGCATCGGAAGCTGCGCCCAGGTCATCGCACGGCCCCTTTTGCGATCAGCTTCGGCAGCAATGTGATCGCTCCGATGACCGGCCATCTGCGCTGCCATGGCTTAATCGCAATAGGCTGGCCCGAATGGCGGCTGATCTTCCAGGCGAGATAGTCGATGCCGCCGGCATAGGTCGCGCTGGCCTTGGCGAGGCGGAGCAGGGTGAGCGCCTTGCCTTCGCGGCGTCGGCGTGCCCAGGTGCGCTTGCCTTCGGCGCGTTCGGCGGGCGACATCGGGCGGTCGAAGGTGAGCTGGCCGTCCGCGATGTGCGCACCGAGGCGCGCTCCGGTTAAAGCGGGCTGGGTGAAGCTCCGGTAGCGGTCGGGATCGGCGTCGACGACCGATTCGGCCCGGCTCCCGCGCTCGGCGCGCAATTCCGCGCGATAGGTGAGGGCGAAGGCGCCGCGCCACAGATCGAGCGGATCGAGGCTGTCGGGCAGGCAGGGACGGGCCGCTGCCAGAAGCGTGGGGGCAGCGCGCGCTACGGCGTTCGTTGCGGCTGCGATCGCTTCGTCATTCGCGGCCCACACCAGTCGGGAAGGCTGCGCAAAGCGTGCCCAGACCGAAACATTGCGCGTGCGCGGTGACGCCAGTCGCGCGAAATCGGCTTCGGACAGGACCGCATATTTCGCCACCAGGCCGTTATATTCAAAGGGGAACACGTTTGGCGGAAGCAACTTGTTCGCCACTGACAGCCATTTGGCGCCGAACGCGTCGGCATAGTCGGCAACGATCAGATAGAAATCGAGCATCAGCCCTTCGAGCCGCGCTTCACGCAGCGTCGAACCATAGAAGAGGACCGAGCGCGCGCCCGGATGGCGTGCCGCGACCGCCGCGGCCATCGCGCCGATCGCGACGTCGACCGGCCGGGCGAGTTCCTCGGCGACCAGCGCGTGGAGCGCATCGCCGTCGTGGGTCATGCCGCCAGGCGGATGAAGGGTAGCGGACTGGTCGGGCGCAGGACGATCGAGCGCCCGACGCCGGCCTGGAATATCTCGCCATCGAGGATGACGCTCGAGCGATCGCCTTCGATCCGGATCTCGTCGCCACGCCGCACATGGACACCCGTCAGAATGCCGCTGCCGAGCCTGCCGAACAGCCCCGCAAAGAGCGCGCGCAGCAGCGCCATCGGATGCTGATCGATCGCCATCAGCTGAAGCGCGCCAGCGGGCGTGCCGTGGGCGACGCGCGATCCGATCAGCAATTTCTTCAGCGTCGTCACGATCAGCACCGAGAAGCGACCCTGAATATC
>DATMIP010000081.1:0-2209 GCA_035554515.1 Sphingomonas sp.
CAAGGCGTTCGAAGCCAATGTCGCGCTCGAATATCAGCGTAACATCGAGCGCTATCAATTCCTCAAATGGGGCCAGCGCGCCTTCAACAATTTCGAGGTGGTTCCGCCCGGCACCGGCATCTGCCACCAGGTGAACCTCGAATATATCGCGCGCGGCGTGTGGAGCACGAAGGAGGTCGGCGGATCCGGCGACGAGATCGCCTATCCCGACACGTTGGTCGGCACCGACAGCCATACCACCATGGTCAACGGCCTCGGCGTGCTCGGCTGGGGCGTCGGCGGGATCGAGGCGGAAGCCGCGATGCTCGGCCAGCCGGTGTCGATGCTGATCCCCGAGGTCGTCGGCTTCAAGCTGACCGGGACGCTTGCCGAGGGCATTACCGCGACCGATCTGGTGCTGACCGTCACGCAGATGTTGCGCCAGAAGGGCGTGGTCGGGCGGTTCGTCGAATTCTACGGGAGCGGGCTCGATGCCCTCAGCCTCGCCGACCGCGCGACAATCGCGAATATGGCTCCGGAATATGGCGCGACCTGCGGCTTTTTCCCGGTCGATACGGCGACGATCAACTATTTACGCCTCACTGGCCGCGACGATGCGCAGATCGAACTGGTTGAGGCCTATGCCAAGGCGCAAGGCCTGTGGCGCGATCCGACGCTCCCCGATCCGGTGTTCACCGATACGCTCGCGCTCGACATGTCGGGCGTGCTGCCGAGTCTTGCCGGACCCAAGCGGCCGCAGGACAAGGTGTTGCTTTCCAACGTGGACGAGAATTTCAACAACGAACTCGTGACCGGCTACAAGAAGACCGGCGACAGCGACGTACGCGTCGATGTCGAGGGTGAGGATTTCCAGGTCGGCCATGGCGACGTCGTGATCGCCGCGATCACAAGCTGCACCAATACGTCCAACCCGAATGTGCTGGTGGCTGCGGGACTTGTGGCGCGCAAGGCGCGCGCGCTCGGCCTCACGCCCAAGCCGTGGGTCAAGACGAGCCTCGCGCCGGGCAGCCAGGTCGTCACCGACTATCTCAACAAGGCGAAGCTCAGCGAAGACCTTGACGCGATGGGATTCAATCTCGTCGGTTACGGCTGCACCACCTGCATTGGCAATTCGGGGCCGCTGCCCGCACCGATCAGCAAGGCGATCAACGAGAATGATCTCGTGGCGGCCAGCGTCCTGTCCGGCAATCGCAATTTTGAAGGTCGCGTCTCGCCCGACGTGCGCGCAAACTTCCTCGCCTCGCCGCCGCTGGTCGTGGCCTACGCGCTCAAGGGCACCGTCCGCGACGATATCACGACTACCCCGGTCGGCACGACGCCGGAGGGCAAGCCCGTCATGCTCAAGGACATCTGGCCCACCAACCAGGAGATCAGCGACCTGATCGCGTCCGTGATCGACAGCGAGATGTACCGGACCCGCTATGCCAACGTGTTTGAAGGCGACCGCAAATGGCGCGCCATCTCGATCGAAGGATCCGATACGTACAGCTGGTCGGCAGGATCGACCTACGTTCAGAATCCCCCTTATTTCGAAGGAATGTCGATGACGCCAAACGCGGTCGAAGACATCGTCGATGCGCGGCCGCTGGCCATCCTCGGAGATTCGATCACCACCGATCACATCTCACCCGCCGGATCGATCAAGGCGGACAGCCCGGCCGGCCGCTATTTGACCGAACACCAGGTCTCGAAGGCTGATTTCAATTCCTATGGCGCGCGCCGCGGCAATCATGAAGTGATGATGCGCGGCACCTTCGCCAATATTCGGATCAGGAACGAAATGGTGCCGGGCGTCGAAGGCGGCATGACCCGATATGTGCCTACCGGGGAAACGCTGGCGATCTACGATGCGGCACAGAAATATAAGGCGGATGCGACGCCGCTGGTGATCGTCGCGGGCAAGGAATATGGTACCGGATCGTCGCGCGACTGGGCGGCCAAAGGCACAACCTTGCTGGGCGTGCGCGCCGTAATCGCGGAGAGCTTCGAGCGCATCCACCGCTCCAACCTAGTCGGCATGGGCGTGCTCCCGCTGCAGTTCCACGAGGGCGTCACGCGCAAGACGCTGGCTCTCGACGGTAGCGAGCGTTTCGATCTCCTCGGCCTCGCCGACGGTCTGAAGCCGATGCGCGAGTTCGCCCTTCTGGTGCATCGCGCCGATGGCCGCGTCGATACCGCGCCCGTGATCTGCCGGATCGACACCGCCGAC
>DATMIP010000082.1:0-2356 GCA_035554515.1 Sphingomonas sp.
CAGAATGATCGATCCGCCGTCTCTGAAGATGGGAAGGGCCTTCTGCACCGTAAAGAACAGACCCTTCACGTTCACATCGAAGGTCTGGTCAAAATGGGCCTCAGTAGCTGCCGCAAGCGGCGCGACCGTACCTGCGCCCGCGTTTGCGAAGAGAATGTCGATGTGACCATGCTTCTCCTTCACGGTGGCGTAGAGCCGGTCCAGATCTTCCAAGCGCGAGACGTCGCCCACGACTGTTGTCACGTTTTTCCCGATAAGCGCCGCGGCCTCTTGTAAGGCTTTCTCGCGTCGACCAATGATCACGACCTGCGCACCTTCTTCCACGAAACGCTTGGCTGTGGCCAAGCCGATCCCGCTGCTTCCGCCCGTGATGACTGCGATTTTACCTTCGAGTGCTTTCATAATATTTTGTCCTTCGTTGTGTGTGAGTTAGGCACGGAACCGCGCCGGGGTCAGAGTTGAGCCAGGCCGCCGTCGACGGCGACTTCGCTGGCGGTCATGAAGCTGCTGTCGTCCGACGCGAGGAAGGCGGCCGCGGCCGCGATCTCCGCCGGAGAGGCCATGCGCTGGAGCGGGGTCATCGCGCCGTAGGCCTTTTGGCCCTCCTCTCCGAGCGCTTCCTTCGCGAGTTCGGTCGCCGTCGCCCCGGGCGACAGCACATTCACCCGGATGCCGGTGCCCTTGAGGTCCTCCGCCCAGGTCCGCGCGAGGTTGCGCACGGCCGCCTTGCTCGCGCTGTAGGCAGTGAATGCCGGGGCGCCCGTGGTGCCGGCGCTCGATCCGGTCAGGATGATCGAACCGCCCGGGACCATCAGCGGCAACGCCTTCTGGACCGTGAAGATCGTACCCTTCACATTGGTGTCGAAGGTTTCGTCAATATGCTCGGCGGTGATCTGGCCGAGGGCAAGCGGGCCGCCGGCCCCGGCATTGGCGAAGACGATGTCGAGCGTTCCGCGCTCGGCCTTCACCGCCGCGTAGAGCCGGTCGAGGTCGGTCTCATCCGAGACCGAGCCTTTCACTGCGCGGGCATTGGGCCCGAGGTCCGCCACAGCGGCGTCGAGCGCCTCCTGCCGGCGGCCGAAGATGAAGACGAAGGCGCCCTCCTCGATGAATCGCTTTGCAGCAGCGCGACCGATCCCGGTGGCGCCGCCCGTGATGACGGCGGTCTTTCCATTCAATCTGGTCATGTCGTGCATCCTGCGTTTCGCAATCTCGTCGATGTGGCTGTACGGGGAGTCCCCCGGAGAGCCTCAACATGGGTCCGCCGGAGTTAGGCGGTGAGTGCGGAATCGCGCACATCGGTGGTGCGAAAACGATCCGCCCAGACGACTGACAGCCGCGACGATCGCGCGCGCTGTGGTTCGGCGTGGTAGGAACGGGCTTTGGAGGCCGCACCGCGCGGCGCGGGAATGCACCATGATCGACTGGGATGACGTTCGCTACTTTCTTGCCGCCGCGCGCGGCGGCTCGGTGCGGGCCGCCGCCGGGCGCCTTGGGGTGAACCACGCGACCGTGCTGCGGCGTATCGCTCAGCTCGAGGAACGCCTGGGTACGCAGATGTTCGAAAAGTTGCCCTCGGGCTACCGCCTGACGGCCGCGGGCGAGGAGGTTCTCGAGCTCGCGAACCAGATGGAAAAGTCGTCGCACCAGCTGGAGACGCGTGTCTTCGGGCGCGACCAGAGCGTGCGCGGGCTGCTGCGGGTGACGTTGGCTCCGCCGCTGGCGACGCATTTGTTCATGCCGGACTTCGCCGAATTCGCGCATCTGCATCCGGACATTGAGATGGACATCCTGTCGTCGGGCGAGCTGGCGAACCTGACCAACCGGGAGGCCGATGTCGCGATCCGCGTCGTTTATGACCGCAAAACCCTGCCGCTCAATCTTCACGGCCTGAAGGGACCGGAGCTGTTCGGCGGCGTCTACATGTCGCGCGATCGGCTGGCCGCATGGCGTGCGGGCGCGCCTGATCCGATCCGATGGATCGTCATAAGCATGCATGGAATTCCGGATTGGGCAAGCGACAGCGAGGTTCGCACCACAGGGGTCCCCTTCAGGGTCACGGATGCCGAGGCGCAGGTCGTTGCCGCACGGCAAGGGCTCGGGATCACGACATTGCCGTGCTTCGTCGGCGATGCCGACCCGCTGTTGGCGAGGGTGCCGGGTACCGACCTGCACATGTACGGAACGCTCTGGCTTCTCACGCAGGGGGATTCACGCAAAACGAAGCGCGTGCGGCTCTTCACGGAGTTTATATCCCGCAGGCTCGCCGCCTACGCTCCGCTTCTCGCGGGGCTGCCCACATCGCGCGACTGACGCCCGACCCCCTTGCCACGGGGCGCTGGAGGCGCTGAATATG
>DATMIP010000083.1:0-4904 GCA_035554515.1 Sphingomonas sp.
AATCCGTGCAAAGCAGGCGAACGTGACATGGCACCATCGTCCAAAGGCTTAGCAGCTCCCAACGTAGTCAGCTTAGTCGAATCGAGCTGACTGCAGTCGCCGCTGCCATGTAGAGGAGAGGTGCAACGAAAGGCCATATACGGTCACTCTCTAAGTCTGAAACCCGCAGCGCCTGACCAATGTGGCATTCGAGGCGAGAGCATAAGGAGACCGGACTGAGATCATCCGCCCGCCTTCGACCTGATCATTCTATCTTTCGGCAGAGGCCGATCCGGTCGGATACGACGCCTGATCCTGCCACCCCCCGCCGAGCGCGCGGAACAGATCAACCTGGGCTGAAGCGACCGCGAAATTGGACTCGGCGAGATCCGCCTGGGCCTCGGCATTGGTGCGCTCGGCATCGAGCAGGGTCAGGAAATCGACCTGCCCTTCGCGTTGACGCGCATGGATGATGCGAGCGGCGGTGGCGGCATGGCCCTGGGCCGTCGCCAGAGCCTGGCGGCGATTGAGCAACTGGCCATAAGCGGACAGCGCCGTGTCGGTCTCCTGCAGCGCGCGCAGCACTGTGCCGTCAAAAGCGGCGAGCGATCCGCTACGGTCGGCCTTGGCTTCGGCGATGTGCGCCCGCGCTGCCGATTGGTTGGGGAAGTTCCAGCTGATGAGGGGCCCCAGCAACCAGCGCAACGGCCCGCCGCCGAACAGATCCGAAAAACCGCTGCTGGTCTGGCCGACCGAGCCACCCAGCGTGATCCGGGGATAAAGATCGGCGGTCGCGATTCCGATCCGCGCCGTATCCGCGGCCAGCCGCCGCTCGGCCGCGCGGACGTCGGGTCGACGTGCGAGCAGCATCCCGCCATCGCCGACCGGGATGAGCCGACTGATTTCGGGGGTGGTGTCACGCGCGGTCGCGGCCGCCGGCAAGGTGCCGGGAGTCCGGCCCGTCAGCACGGCCAGCCGGTAGAGCGCCGCCTCGCGCTCGGCGACGAGCGGCGGGATTTCGGCACGGCGCTGGTCGGCGAGCGTGGCGAGACGCGACACGTCGAGTTTTTCCGCGCGGCCCGCTTCGAACCGTTTCTGGGTGATGCCGGTCGAATGGTCGAGCAACTCGACGATCGATCGCGCTACCTTTATCCGCTCGGCGGCCGAGGCGGCTTCGACGTACGAGCGCGTCGTCTCGGCAACGATCGAAACCCGCACGGCGTCGGCGTCGGCGGCGGCCGCCGCGACATCGCCATGCGCCGCCTCAATCTCGCGTCGCACGCGGCCCGACAGATCGAGCTCATAGGCTACGTCGAGGCCCGCATCGACGGTCCAGTCCTCGCGCTTGGCACCGGGAAGGCGCTGACCCGAAGGCGATCGCCCATAGGTCGTGCTGGCGCTGACCGTCGTCTGCGGCAGCAAATCCGATCGGGCGAGGCGCAACGAGGCCCGCGCGCGATCGAGCCGCGCGACCGCGACGCGAATGTCGGTGTTGGCCGCCAGTGCGTCAGCGACGAGCCCGTTGAGAACCGGATCGTCGTACAGCTTCCACCATTGATCCGGGGCCTGCGCGTCGTTGACCGGCGCCCCGGCGGTCAGGAGCGGGGCATCGGCTCCGGCAGCCGGCAGGGGCGGGGCATAATTGGGCCCAACCGCGCAGGCGGCCAGCGCCAGCGCAGATACGGCGGGAAGCAATTTGACGAAGGTCATGACGCCTATTCCTATTCGGCCGGCTGGAGCGCGCGAGCAGAGCCAGGGCGATGGCGTACGAACCAGTCCCCGAGCGCGCGGCAGACGACGTAGAAAGTCGGGGTGAAGAGCAAACCGAACGCTGTCACCCCCGTCATTCCGAAGAAGACCGCAGTCCCGAGCGCCTGACGAAGCTCCGAACCCGCGCCGCTCGCGACCGCCATCGGCAGGACGCCCAGGATGAACGCGAAGCTGGTCATCAGGATCGGCCGCAATCTAGTCCGTGCCGCATGAACGGCGGCGTCGACCGGGGACAGGCCGTCATGCTCCTCGCCCTGCTTCGCGAATTCGACCACGAGAATGGCATTCTTCGCTGCAAGCGCGATCAGCACGACCAACCCGATCTGAGTCAGCACGTTATTGTCCATGCCGCGCAGATTCACGCCAGCCATTGCCGCAAGCAGGCACATCGGCACGATCAGCACGATCGCGAGCGGAAGGACGATGCTTTCATATTGGGCGGCCAGCACGAGGAAAACGAACAGGACGGACAAACCGAAGACCACGCCCGCAGTACTGCCGACAGCCTTCTGTTGGTAGGCAATGCCCGTCCATTCGTGGTCATAGCCAGCCGGCAGAAGCTCATCGGCAAGCTTATCCATCGTCTTGAGCGACTGGCCTGAGGAATAACCAGGCGCTGTATCCCCATCGATCTCGACCGCGGGCGCAAGGTTGTAGCGGACGACGCGGTAGGGGCCGGTCTTGTCGGAGAAGGTCGAGACCGCTCCGATCGGCACCATCGCACCCGAAGCCGACCGGGTCTTAAGGTTGGATATATCCGCGATTGACCCCCGATGCGAAGCGTCCGCTTGCGCCGTCACATGATAGGTACGGCCTAGCAAATTGAAATCATTGACATAGGCCGAGCCGAGATAGACCTGAAGCGCCTCGAACACGCGGTCCGGCGTCACGCCGAGTAGCTCCGCCTTGCGCCGATCGATATCGGCGAAAATGCGCGGCGTGGCGGTGTTGAAGAAGGTATAGACCTGGGTCAGACCCTTGCTCTGGTTCGCCTTGCCGATCACCGCGGTCGAGACCGCCGCCAGATCGTTAAAGCCATGTCCGCCGCGATCCTCGATCATCATGCGATAGCCGCCAGCCGAGCCGAGCCCCTGGATAAGCGGGGGCGGGACGACCAGCACGCGGGCTTCGATGATGTCGGCGGTCGCCTTGCGCGCGGCGTCCATGATTTCGGGAAATTTGAGCCCCAGCTTGCTGCGGTCCTGGAACGAGGTCAGGGGAAAATAAGCGGCAGCCGAATTCGGCGCCTGCGTCTGCGAGGCGCCGTCATACCCGGCCAGCATCACCGAACCCTTGATCCCCGGCAGCGGCAGGATACGCGCGGCGACCTTGCGAAGCACCGCATCGGTACGTTCGATCGATGCGCCGGGCGGAAGCTGGACGACTGCCAGGAAATAACCCTGGTCCTGCGCCGGGATGAAGCCTGTGGGGGTGATCGCGAATATACCCGCTGTAAGGGCGATCAGGCCCGCATAAGCCACCATCACCCGCTTTGGGCGCGTCACAAGATAATGGGTCAGCCGCCCATAACCTTGGCTCATCCGATCAAAGCCACGGTTGAATGCGCCCGCCGCGCGGCCGAGATATCCGCGCCACCCCGGACGTGATACGGTCTTGCGGCGGGGCCGTAGCAGGATAGCCGCAAGCGCCGGCGTCAGCGTCAGGGACAACACGAGGGAAACCAGCGTGGCGCCCGAAATCGTTACCGCAAACTGCCGGTAGAACGCTCCGGAAATGCCGGTCAGGAACAAGGTCGGTATGAAGACCGCGCACAAAACAAGAACGATCGCGACCAGCGCGGCCGCTACTTCATCCATCGAAACGCGCGCGGCTTCGAGCGGCGTGAGCCCCGCCTCGAGGTTGCGTTCGACGTTTTCGACCACGACGATCGCATCGTCGACGACGATACCTATCGCCAGAACCAACGCAAATAGCGACAGATTGTTGAGCGAATAGCCCACCGCCTCGAGCACGGCGAGGCCGCCCAGCAGCGAAACGGGGATCGCGACGATCGGAATTATCGCTGCCCGCCAGTTCTGCAGGAATACCAGGATCACGATCACCACGAGAATGATCGCCTCGAGCAACGTGTGCTTCACCGCGTCGATCGATTGCGCGACGAATTCGGTGGGATTGTAGATGACGCGATATTCCAGGCCTTTCGGAAATTTGGCGGCGATGCGCTTCATTTCCGCCTGCACCGCCTCTGCGGTCCTCAGAGCATTCGATCCCGGACGCTGGAACACCGCCGCCAAGACCGTGGGATTTCCGCTGAGGTAGGTATTTACATTGTAATCCGCGGCGCCAAGCTCAACCCTACCGATATCCGAAATGCGAACCTGCCGGCCCGCATCATCGGTCCGCACGATGATATTGGCGAATTGCTCCGGACTGGTGAAGCGGCCCTGCGTCTCAACGTTGAGCTGGAATGCTCCGTTGCCGTTCGCATAAGGGGGCTGCCCGATCGCTCCAGCCGCCACCTGGACGTTCTGCGATCGGAGCGCGTTGACTATCTCGCCGGCCGTCAGGTTCAGCGCCGCCGCACGACCGGGATCGATCCATACCCGCATCGCGAAGTCGCGCGATCCGAACAGCCGCACATCGCCCACGCCGTCAATACGAGCCAGACGGTCACGAACCTGGGTCAGCACGTAGTTCGAGATGTAGCTTGAATCGAGCGATTTGTCGGGTGAAATGAGGTTTACGACCAGCAGAAAGTCGGGTGACGTCTTCTGCGTCACGACACCCTGACGCTGCACGTCCTCGGGCAGGCTCGGCAACGCGATCGCGACGCGATTCTGGACGAGCACCTGCGCGGCGTCGAGATCGGTCCCCTGCCTGAAGGTGACTGTGATCGTCATGCGCCCATCGGCCGTCGACTGCGACGACTGATACAGCATATTGTCGACCCCGTTGATCTGCTGTTCGATCGGCGCGGCAACGGTGTCGGCAAGCGTCTCGGCCGACGCACCCGGGTAAACCGCGCTGACCGTTACCGTCGGGGGCACGATTTCCGGATATTGCGCGACCGGAAGCGCCAGATAGGCGAGCGCTCCAACCAGCGCGATCATGATCGAAATGACAGCCGCAAAGATAGGCCGGTCGATGAAAAAGCGGGAAAGGCGCATGCCCTTCTCCCCGTAATCAGAGGAAAA
>DATMIP010000084.1:0-5541 GCA_035554515.1 Sphingomonas sp.
CGGTCGTATGGACCGCCAGTCGGCGCTCCATTTCGGCGTGGTGCTGGCGGTGGGCTCGGTACTGGTCATGGGGCTGGCGGTGAACCTGATTGCGGCCGGGATTCTCGCTGCCTCGATCCTGTTTTACGTGCTGGTCTACACCGTGTGGCTCAAGCGCCGCACGCCGCTCAACATCGTCATCGGCGGCGCGGCCGGTGCCTTTCCCCCGGTAATCGGCTGGGTTGCCGCGACCGGACAGATCGGCCTGCTCCCTTTATTTCTGTTCCTGCTTGTCTTCCTCTGGACTCCGCCCCATTCGTGGGCGCTATCGCTGTTCGTGCGAACCGATTATGCGGCCGCCGGTATACCGATGCTACCCGTCGTGGCTGGGCCCCATGCAACCCGCCGGCAGATATTGGTCTACACGATAGCGATGGCGGCGGCGGCGGTCGCGCCGTGGCCGCTCGGTCTGACGGGCGCAGTCTATGGAGTGGCGGTAAGCCTGCTCACGGGCTGGTTCGTCGTGCTCGCGGTGCGGGTGGCGATCAGCCGCGAAACCGATCAGGCGCTGATGAAGCCCGAACGCGCGCTGTTCAAATTCTCGATCCTGTATCTGTTCGCCTTGTTCGGCGCGCTGGTCGTCGATCGATTGCTGTTCGCGTGACGCCGGAATTCGAGCAGGAATATCGCCGCCGTCAGCGCGCGCGCGCCAGGGCGACCGCGATCATCCTGGGTGCTCTGGTCATTCTGTTCTTCGCGATCACCATTGTCCGGATCGGGTGATGGCGGCTTCACTGCCCCTCGCGCGCGCAAAGAAACGGACGGGCCTGATGATGCTGGCGCTCGCCACCGGCATGGTCGCGCTCGGCTTTGCCAGCGTGCCCCTCTACCGCATGTTCTGCCAGGCGACGGGCTGGAACGGCACCGTTCAGGAACGGCTCAACGCGGTTGCACCGGGACCCGTGATCGGGCGCTTCGTGAAGGTGCGTTTCGACGCCAATATCTCACCGAGCCTGCCTTGGTCCTTTGGGCCCGATCAGATCGTCCAGCGGGTCGCGGTTGGAGCGCGCCAGATGGCCTTCTTCACCGCGGTCAATAATAGCGATCGTCCCGTCACCGGCACCGCGGTGTTCAACGTCACGCCGCCGCAGGCGGGGCAATATTTCGTCAAGATCCAGTGCTTCTGCTTCACCGAGCAGACGCTGAGGCCGCACGAGCGGGTGCGGATGCCGGTTGTGTTCTATGTCGATCCGGGCTTTGCTAGGGATCCCGATGCCCGCGAGATCAGCGAGATCACGCTCTCCTATACATTTTACCCGGTAGCGAAGCCGAAAACGGCGAGCTAAGGGAAGCAAAACCAGCCTTAAGGGACCGACGCGAATGGCCGGAGCCAAGAGCCACGAATATCATATCCTGCCGCCGAGCATCTGGCCGCTGATCGGCGCGTTCTCGGCGCTGGCGATGGCGTCGGGCGGCATCATGTGGATGCACAGCACGCCTTATGGAGGCTGGCTGTTCTTCGCGGGCCTGATCGGCGTGCTCTTCACGATGTTTTCGTGGTGGTCGGACGTGATCCGCGAAGCGCATTCGGGCGATCACACACCCGTCGTGGCGCTCCACCTGCGCTATGGCATGATCCTGTTCATCGCCTCCGAAGTGATGTTCTTCGTCGGCTGGTTCTGGGCGTGGTTCGATTTCTCGCTCTTCCCCTCGACGGTCGATGCGGTCGGCGGGGTGTGGCCGCCCAAGGGGCTGACGGTGCTCGACCCGTTCGCTTTCCCCTTGCTCAATACTCTGATCCTGCTCTGCTCGGGTACGACGGTCACCTGGGCGCACCACGCGCTCATCCATGGCGATCGCAAGGGGCTGATCCAGGGTCTGTGGTGCACGATCCTGCTCGGCATCACCTTCTCATGCATTCAGGCATGGGAATATGCGCATGCCCCCTTCCCGTTCAAAGGCCTGAATTATGGCGCGTCCTTCTTCATGGCGACGGGCTTCCACGGTTTCCATGTGCTGGTCGGCACGATCTTCCTGATCGTGAACCTGGTGCGTGCCTATCGCGGCGACTTCACCCCGAAACAGCATTTCGGCTTCGAGGCGGCAGCCTGGTATTGGCATTTCGTCGATGTCGTGTGGCTGTTCCTTTTCGTCTCCATCTACGTCTGGGGCGGCTGGGGCGCGCAGATTGGAGGCTGACATATGGGCAACGACTGGCACCTCGCACAACTGAATGTCGGCCGTCTGGTGGCGCCCGCCGAAGATCCTGCGGTCGCGGACTTCATGAATGCGCTGGAGCACGTCAACGGGCTCGCCGACGCGGCACCGGGCTTCGTCTGGCGCCTGAAGGACGCCGACGGACCCGGCGCGACCGACATCCGGCCCGCGCCCGATCCGCAGTTCATCGTCAACATGTCGGTCTGGACCGACGCCGATTCGCTGTTCCAGTTCGTCTATCGCAGCAGCCACACGCCGTTCATGGCGCGGCGGCGCGAATGGTTCGACCGGTTCGAGGGCGCCTATATGGCCCTGTGGTGGGTTCCCGCTGGACACCGGCCAACCGTCCACGAAGGCCTGTCACGGCTGTGGCTGCTCGATCGCTACGGCCCCTGTCCGCAGGCCTTCACCTTCAAGGCGCGCTTCCCTGCTCCGGGCGAGGCGGGTCTCCCGATCGATATGCAGCCCGATCCCTGGTGCGTCGGGCGCGCCTGACCGGCGCATGACGATCGATCCAGAAGGCGTCAGGTCGCCTCCGCCGATCGCGGCCGGCATCAAGGGCTGCTGTCCGCGGTGCGGCGCCCGCACGTTGTTCAGCGGCTGGATTCAGTTTGCCGACGTCTGCGGCAATTGCGGCCTTGATTACACTGTTTTCAACGTCGGCGACGGGGCGGCCGCCTTCCTCACGCTCATCCTCGGAGCGATCGTCGCGGCGACGGCGATCACCGTCGAACTCGTCTTTTCGCCCCCATTCTGGGTGCACCTGATCCTGTGGCCGCCGGTGACGCTCGCGCTTCTCCTGGGTTCGTTGCGATCATCCAAGGGTGTTTTGCTGGCGCTCGAATATAAGAACGCCGCGCGCGAGGGGCGGATCGCCAAGTGAGCCGTGCTGTACCGATTGTGCCGACGATCATCGTCGCGCTTGCGGCCCTGCTGATGGTCCGCCTGGGCTTCTGGCAGATACACCGCCTGCACGAGAAAGAGGCGCTGCTCGCTCTCTATTCCGCCAACGCGGCGAAGCCCGCGCTGCCGTTCGCGGCACTTTTCCCGATCGGCGACGCCGCGCTTTACCGCCGTGCCAGCGCCCATTGCCTCAACGTCGTCGGGTGGAAGGCAGAGGCCGGGCGTAGCGCGAGCGGAGCGCCCGGATGGCGCCATGTCGCCGCATGCCGCACGGGGATCGAAGGCCCCGGATTTATGGTCGACATGGGCGTGTCGCCCTCATCCGCCACGCCCGCATGGACGGGCGGTGACGTACGCGGGCGTATCACCTGGGCGCCGGGCGGCGTATCCTGGCTGGCACGGCTCTTCACGACGCCGCAGGCCCGGTCCCCGATGATCGTCAGCGAGACTGCAGCGCCTGGTCTCGTCCCCACCGCGCAGCCCAACCCATCCGATATCCCGAACAACCACCTTTCCTACGCGGTCCAGTGGTTCATCTTCGCGGGGCTTGCGCTGACGATCTACGCTTTGGCCCTGTGGCAACGTCGGCGAAAGGCGTCGTCCGGCAATTCGCCCGAACGGCGGAAACCATAGCCGCACTGCATCTGGCTCGCGGTGCGCGTGGAAAATTTGCCCTCGATCCGCACTGCCGCTAACCGGGCGGCCATGCTTTATGTCAGCACGCGCGGTGATGCTCCCGCGCTTAATTTCGAAACGGTGACGCTCGCCGGCCTCGCCAGCGATGGCGGCCTCTATGTTCCAGAGGCGTGGCCGAGCCTGACGCGCGACCAGATCACGACGCTCGCCGGCCTGTCTTATGTCGACACCGCGGTCGCGATCCTGTCGCCCTTCGTCGGCGATGCCCTCTCGCGGGACGAATTGCGCGGCTTGTGCGATGCCGCTTATGGCCGTTTTGCCCATGCCGCCGTCACGCCGCTTGTTCAGCTGGACCAGCGCAACTGGGTGCTGGAACTGTTCCACGGCCCAACTCTGGCGTTCAAGGACGTCGCGCTGCAATTGCTCGGCCTGCTGTTCGAACGCTTCCTGTCGACCCGCGACACGCATCTCACCGTCGTCGGCGCAACCTCGGGCGATACCGGTTCGGCCGCGATCGATGCGCTGGCCGGGCGCACCAAGGTCGACCTGTTCATGCTCCATCCGCGCGGCCGCGTGTCCGAAGTCCAGCGCCGGCAGATGACGACCGTGCTCGCGCCCAACATCCACAATATCGCGATCGAGGGCAGCTTCGACGATGCCCAGGCGATGGTGAAGGCGATGTTCGCCGACAAGGATTTCGCCGGGCGTTTCACGCTTTCCGCGGTCAATTCGATCAATTGGGCGCGGCTCGCGGCCCAGATAGTCTATTATTTCTACGCCGCCGTTCGCCTCGGTGCACCCGATCGAAAGGTCGCCTTCTCGGTCCCGACCGGAAATTTCGGCGACGTTTTCGCGGGTTATGTCGCGGCCAGAATGGGTCTGCCGATCGCCAGGCTGATCGTTGCGACCAACGTCAACGACATCCTTCATCGCGCGCTCTCCGAAGGCGATTATTCGGTGGGAACGGTGACGCCCACCGCGGCCCCGTCGATGGATATTCAGGTCAGTTCCAACTTCGAACGCCTGCTGTTTGATCTTCATGGCCGCGACGGGTGCACGCTGGCAGCGGCGATGAAAGACTTCGACACGAAGCGTGCGCTCGGCCTCACCCCGGCAATGCGCGCCGAAGCGTCGCAACTCTTCACCAGCGCGCGGGTCGATGCCGAGGAAATGATCCTCGCAATGCGTCGCGCGTATGAACAATCGGGCATGCTGGTCGATCCGCATACCGCGATCGCCCTCGCCGCTGCGCATGCCGTTGATATCTCCAATGACATTCCGGTCATCACGCTCGCCACCGCACATCCCGCCAAATTCCCGGACGCGGTCGAGCGCGCGACCGGTATGCGGCCGCCGCTGCCGCTCCGTGTGGGCGACCTGTTCGACCGCACCGAGCGCTACGATCTGCTGCCAGGCGATCTGGCCGCAATACAATCCTACATCGCCGAGCGGGCGACCGTCGCATGAGCGCACGTCTTCACCGGCTCGCCAACGGGCTCACCATAGCTGTCGAGCCGATGCCGGGGGTGGAGACGATTGCCGTCGGGCTCTATGCCAATTGCGGAGCGCGCTCCGAACCTGCGGGGCTTTCGGGGCTCGCGCACATGGTCGAGCATATGGTGTTCAAGGGCGCCGGGGGCCGCAGCGCCCGTCAGATCGCGGAGGCGATCGAGGATAAGGGGGGATCGCTCAACGCCTGGACCGCGCGCGATCACACCGTCTTCCAAGCGCGCGCGCTCGCCGACGAGCTGGCGCTTGGTGCCGAATTGATCGCCGATCTCGTCCGCAACCCTGATCTGGACGCCG
>DATMIP010000085.1:0-12919 GCA_035554515.1 Sphingomonas sp.
TCTGGATATAGGCTTCCGCCCAGGCGTGGAGATCGCACACGTCCCGCGCCACACCCTTGGGGCCTTCTACCGGCACGACGTCTGGCGTCAGCTGGATCGAATAGCCCGAAACGAAGCGCGCGGCGATTCCCAGCCGGCGGAGCAGCTGGACCATCAGCCAGCTCGAATCGCGGCACGATCCGGTCGCGCATTGCAACGTCTGTTCGGGCGTCTGCACGCCGGGTTCCATGCGGATGACATAGCCGACGCCGGCATTCACCGCGCGGTTGAGCTCGACCAGGAAATCGATCGAGCCCATCCGCACGTCCTTGAACCGGTCGTACAATGCTTCGAACAACGCGCCCTGCGGCTCGGTTTCGAAATAGGCCGACAGATCGGTTCTGAGGTCGGGCGCATAAACGAACGGACGCTGCGTCGCATATTCCTCGACGAAGAAATCGAACGGATTGATCACGGTCAGATCGGCGATCAGGTCAATCGTGACGCGGAATTCGCTCGCCGGCTCGGGCAAGACGACGCGCGCCAGCCAATTGCCATGGGGATCCTGCTGCCAGTTGATGAAATGCTGTTCGGGCAGGATCTTCAGCGAATAATTGGGGACGGCGGTGCGACTATGCGGCGCCGGGCGCAGCCTTATCGTCTGCGGGCCGAGCATGACCGGACGATCGTAGCGATACGACGTCACGTGGTGGAGGGCAGCTTGAATCACTGTGCGCTTGCAGCACAGGCCCGGCCCATCGGCAAGCACATCACCTTGCCTTTTTCCGCAGTCGTCGCCATCGCCCGATTCTCAATCTTCCAGCAGAGGATATTTCATGAAGACCCGTGCCGCAGTCGCATTCGAAGCGAAAAAGCCGCTCGAGATCGTCGAGCTTGATCTTGAGGGACCGAAAGCGGGCGAAGTGCTGGTCGAGATCAAGGCGACCGGCATCTGCCACACCGATGCCTATACGCTTGACGGACTGGACAGCGAAGGGCTGTTTCCCTCGGTCCTGGGTCATGAGGGGGCCGGTATCGTACGCGAGGTCGGCGAGGGCGTCGGCAGCGTGAAGCCCGGCGACCATGTCATCCCGCTCTACACGCCCGAATGCCGCCAATGTAAGTCGTGCCTTAGCGGCAAGACCAATTTGTGCACCGCGATCCGCGCGACGCAGGGCAAGGGCCTGATGCCCGATGGGACCAGCCGGTTCAGCTACAAGGGGCAGCCGATCTTCCATTATATGGGCTGCTCGACCTTTTCGAACTTCACCGTCTTGCCCGAGATCGCGGTCGCGAAGATCCGTGAGGACGCGCCGTTCAAGACCAGCTGCTATGTCGGCTGTGGCGTGACCACCGGCGTTGGGGCTGTGGTCAACACCGCCAAGGTCGCCCCCGGCGACAATGTCATCATCTTCGGGCTCGGCGGGATCGGTCTCAATGTGCTGCAGGGCGCGCGGATGGCGGGCGCGAACATGATCGTCGGCGTCGACATCAACCCGGACCGCGAGGAATGGGGCCGCAAGTTCGGCATGACCCATTTCGTCAATCCGAAGGACGTGGCCGGCGATATCGTCCAGCACCTGGTGGCGCTGACCGATGGCGGGGCGGACTATACGTTCGACTGCACCGGCAACACGAATGTGATGCGCCAGGCGCTCGAAGCCTGCCACCGCGGCTGGGGCACATCGATCATCATCGGCGTTGCCGAAGCGGGCAAGGAAATCTCGACCCGTCCGTTCCAGCTGGTCACGGGGCGCAACTGGCGCGGTACCGCGTTCGGCGGCGCCAAGGGCCGCACCGACGTACCCAAGATCGTCGACTGGTACATGAACGGCAAGATTCAGATCGATCCGATGATCACCCACGTCCTGACGCTGGACGAGATCAATAAGGGTTTCGACCTGATGCATGCCGGTGAAAGCATTCGGAGCGTGGTGGTTTACTGAACATAACCTCGCCCCAGCGAAAGCTGGGGCCTCGGCAGGCAGGGGCGACGAGGAGATGAGGTCGTTCCTCACCTCCTGAGATCCCGGCCTTCGCCGGAATGACGACTTTTGGGATGACGGAGTTGAAATGACGGAGAAAGCGACGTTGGAAACGCTGTCGACCAACACGGCATATGGCGGTACGCAGGGCGTCTATCGCCACGCCTCCGCTGCTACCGGCACCGACATGACCTTTTCCGTGTTCGTGCCGGCGCATGAAGCGGGGGAGCGCTTGCCGGTGGTCTGGTATCTGTCGGGCCTGACCTGCACCCACGCCAACGTCACCGACAAGGGGGAATATCGGCGTGCCTGCGCCGAGCATCGGCTGATCTTCGTCGCACCCGACACCAGTCCCCGCGGCGAAGGGGTGCCCGATGACCCGCAGGGTGCGTATGATTTCGGGCTGGGGGCGGGATTCTATGTCGATGCGACGCAGGCGCCATGGTCGGCCAATTACCGGATGTGGACATATATCGCCGACGAATTGCCCGAGCTGGTCGGAAGGGCCTTCCCTACGGATATGGCGCGCCAGTCGATCATGGGCCATTCGATGGGAGGGCATGGCGCGCTGACGATTGGGCTGACTTATCCCGATCGCTTCAAGGCGGTGTCCGCCTTCGCGCCGATCGTCGCGCCGGGACGGGTGCCGTGGGGCGAGAAGGCTCTCGGCGGCTATCTTGGCGGGGACAAGGCAGCATGGCGCAGGCATGATGCGGTCGCCCTGATCGAGGACGGCGCGCGGCTGTCCGAATTGCTCGTCGATCAGGGCGGGCAGGATCAGTTTCTGGACGAGCAGCTCCGGCCCGATCTGCTGCGTGCCGCCTGCGACGCCGCCGGAATCGATCTGACGCTCAACATTCGTCCCGGCTACGACCACAGCTATTATTTCATCTCGACTTTCATGGCCGATCAATTGGCTTGGCACGCCCGGAGGTTAGGTTGAGCAGCTACGATATTCTGATCGTCGGCGCGGGACATGCGGGCGCGCAGGTGGCGATCGCGCTCCGCCAGAACAAGTTTGCCGGCTCGATCGCGATCATCGGGGACGAGCCCGAATTGCCCTATGAACGGCCGCCGCTGTCGAAGGATTATCTGGCCGGGGAGAAACCATTCGACCGATTGCTGATCCGCCCGCCGGCCTTCTGGCACGAGCGCGAGATCGAGATGCTCACCGGCCGGCGTGTCATTGCCGTCGACGCCGGGGCGCATCAGGTCACGACGGCGGACGGCCGGGTTATTGGCTATGGCAATCTCGTCTGGGCGACGGGGGGGAGCCCGCGCCGGCTCACCTGTTCGGGCCATGATCTGGCGGGCGTCCACGCCATTCGGAACCGTGCCGATGTCGATCGGCTGGTGGGGGAATTGCCGACCACGGCGCATGTCGTAGTGATCGGCGGCGGCTATATCGGGCTTGAGGCGGCCGCGGTCCTGACGAAGCTCGGCAAGAAAGTGACCGTGCTGGAGGCGCTCGACCGCGTACTCGCGCGCGTCGCAGGCGAGCCCCTTTCGCGCTTCTACGAGGCGGAACATCGCGCGCACGGTGTCGATATACGGTTAGGTGCGAAGGTCGAATGTATCGAGGAAGCAAACGGGCGCGCCACGGGCGTGCGCCTGGCCGACGGCGAACTGCTGCGCTGTGAGATGGTGATTGTCGGGATCGGCATCGTTCCCGCCGTTGAACCATTGCTGGCAGCGTGGGCCGTGGGCGGCAACGGCGTGGATGTCGACATATGCTGCCGTACATCGCTGCCGGGTGTGTTCGCGATTGGCGACTGCGCGCTCCATGCCAATGCCTTTGCAGGTGGCGCGGAGATCCGGCTGGAGTCGGTCCAGAATGCCAACGACATGGCGAGCGCCGTCGCGCGGACGCTTGCGGGAATGCCGACCGAATATCATGCCGTGCCCTGGTTCTGGTCGAACCAATATGACCTGCGCCTGCAGACGGTGGGCCTGTCCTTGGGTTATGACACGACCGTACTGCGCGGCGATCCGGCGACGCGCAGCTTCTCGCTCATCTACCTGAAGTCCGGCCGCGTGATCGCGCTCGACTGCGTCAACCGGGTGCGCGACTATGTTCAGGGCCGCACGCTCGTGCTTGAAGGTGCGACGCCCGATCCGTCGCGCATCGCCGATTCCGAGGTGGCGCTCAAGGAATTGTAGGAGAGGTCAAGGGTGGGGTGGCACAGGCGAAAGCCGATCGAAACGGCGGAGACCCGCACGGGTCCGCGCCTTGCCGCAACACTTTCCTGGCCGCACCTGATGGCGCTCGGGGTCGGCGCGATCGTCGGTACGGGTATCCTGACCCTGATCGGAGTCGGTGCCGATCGGGCGGGGCCGGCCGTCTTGCTCTCTTTCGCCATCGCCGGCGCGATCTGCGCCTGCGCAGCCCTTGCATATGCCGAGATGGCGACGATGATGCCCGCCGCGGGCAGCGCATATACGTACAGTTATGCCGTGCTTGGCGAGACGATAGCCTGGGTAGTCGGATGGAGCCTGATCCTCGAATATAGTCTGGTCGTGTCGACCGTGGCGGTCGGCTGGTCGGGATATGCATCGCCGCTCCTGGTCGCGATCGGCTTTCCCACGGGGCTGACCAAGGGCCCCGCGCTTGGCGGTGCCGCCAATCTGCCTGCGATCTTCATCATCGCGATCGTTGCGGGCTTGCTGTGCGTGGGGACTCGCGAAAGCGCCCGACTCAACACGATCCTCGTCCTCGTCAAGATCGCGACGCTGGCGCTTTTCGTTGCCGTCGCGCTGCCCAGTTTTGACGCAGCCAATCTCCATCCGTTCATGCCGCATGGATTCGCCAAGGTGGTGGAGCCCGACGGCACGGCCCGTGGCGTGATGGCGGCGGCAGCGATCATCTTCTTCGCCTTTTACGGCTTCGATGCGATCTCGACGGCGGCAGAGGAAGCCAAACGCCCCGAGCGTGATCTCGCGATAGGCATCATCGGTTCGATGCTGTTATGCACCCTGATCTATGTGCTGGTCGCCGCCGCGGCTGTCGGCGCGCTGCCCTATGCCAGGTTTGCCAACAGCCCCGAGCCGCTTGCGCTGATCCTGCGCGAAATGGGGCAGGGACAGGTCGCGCATATCATCGCCATCGCCGCGGTGGTCGCCCTGCCGACCGTAATCCTCGGCTTCCTGTACGGCCAGAGCCGCATCTTCCTGGTGATGGCGCGCGACGGATTCCTGCCGACGCGCCTCGCCAGGATTTCCGCGCGCGGGACCCCGGTCCGGATCACGATCCTGACCGCCATTCTGGTCGCAATACTTGCAGGAATCCTGCCGATCGACCAGATTGCGGCACTGGCCAACGCCGGCACTTTGATCGCGTTCATCGCGGTCGCCACCTGCATGATGGTCATGCGTCGCCGCGATCCGGCGATCAGGCGTCCGTTCCGTGCGCCGCTTGTCTGGGTAATCGGGCCGGGGGCCGTGCTCGGCTGTCTCTATCTGTTCGCCAGCCTGCCGGCCGAAACGTTGCTGTGGTGCCTGCTATGGAATTCCATCGGGATCGTCATTTACCTGATCCACGGCCGCCATCGCAGCCTTCTGGGGCGGGAGGCCTCCCAAACTGAGGTTTAGGCGAGCCCACCGTAGAGGAGCTTCGCGCCGATCAGCAGCATCAGCGTGTAGATGAGGGCGTAGAAGCGGTTCGCATCGACCCGCCTGACGAGCCACACACCGGCGAAGGTCGAGAGAATGGCGATCGGCATCAATGCCAGGCTCGTCAGGAGATTGGCGGGTTTGAACTGGCCAAGGGCGAGATAGGCCGGCACCTTGATCCAGTTGAGCGCAGCGAAGAAGATCGCGGTCGTGCCGACAAGCTTGTCGCGTGGCAGACGGCGCGGCAGCACATACATCTGGAAGGGCGGCTGGCCAGCATGCGCGATCTGGCTGGTGACCCCCGCCGCGACGCCCATGGCGAAGCCGAACCAGCGCCGCGGATGGGCTGGCGCCGGAACTTTTCCGCCGCGCTCCAGCCACAGGCTGCGGGCCGCGAAGATGATCGAAATAAGGCCGAGCAGAAGCAACATGCCGCGTTCCGGCAGAACCGCCGCAAACATGTAGGCAAGTGCAACGCCAAGCGTGGCCGCCGGCAGCATCAGTCCGATGATCCCGCGATCCCAGCTATGCCGGAAAGCCCATACGCCAACCAGGTCCTGAACGATCAGGATCGGCAGAATGATCGCGGCGGCTTCGACCGGCGAAACCACCAATGCCACCAGCGGGGTTCCAATGACGCCGATCCCGGCAAATCCGCCTTTGCCCAACCCCATCAGCAGGACAGCGATTCCTGCTGCGCAGAGGAACCATGGATCAAGCAGCAGCGGTGGCATAAGCTCCTGTCGCGTCTGCCGCCGGAACAGGCAAGTCCCCCCATCCCATCCGCGCGTTCGACGCCTGGCGAAATTCTCAGTCGGCCCCCAAAAACATGCTGCGACGCACAAAAATTGTTGATGGCAAAGGATGAATCGGGCATTAGGCCTTGATGGAATCGAGCAGGCTTGTGCTGGAAGCGATAGCGCTCCGGCGGTGTATCGAGGCGACCTATAACCGGGCCGCGCTCAAACTGGCGCCCCATATCCTCTATACGAAGCATGGCGAATTGTTCGTCGACGCGGTCACTGTCGAGCGCGATGGCAAACCGCCGCGCGAGAAGAAGCTCGGGACGTTCAAGCTGGCCGGCCTCGGCGTGCGCGAGATCGTCAGCCGATCATTCGATCCGGAATCGATGTTCAACCTCGCCGATCCCAAATATGCCGGCGAGACATTGTTCGCCGTCGAGGCGGCCTAGCCCCGGATCTGACCGCGGTCGCACCAGCGCACCGCTGCTTCAGCCATCATCGTCCTCCTGCTCGGTCATCTCCATGAAGGTCCGCGCGGCGTCGCGATCGGCTTCGTCCTTGAAGGCCACGTCGAGATCAGGCGCCCCGCCCAGCATGTGAAGCAAAGCCCACATCGCGAACCGCCGTCCGCTATCCTGTTCGAGCCCAAGATCGACCCGCATCCGATCGATGCCGGCAATCAGCGCCGACTGCGGCACGGTAGAGAGTTCGTCGGTGCCAAAATAGCGGCGGAGTTGATCATCGAAATCCATGCGCAGCGCCCTAGACCGGGCTCGGCCTGATGCAAACCGTCGATCGGCCGCGGTGCCCCCCGGGGCCATCGCAACGGCATCGCGGCGCATGCGTTACACCCCATTCTGTCACATCGGAGGAAGATGCCATGCCGCGCGGCGACAAGGGTGCCTATACCGACAAACAGAAACGCAAGGCCGAACATATCGAGGAAAGCTACGAAGAACGCGGCGTGCCGAAGAAGACGGCCGAGGCGCGCGCCTGGGCGACCGTCAATCGGGAATCGGGCGGCGGCAACAAGTCCGGTTCCGGCCGCGGAAAGCCCGACACGCATGTCTCATCCTCGCGCGGCGGCTGGGCGCAGAAATCGGGCTCTCCCGAGCAACGATCCGCCGCAGCCCGCAAGGGCTGGGTAACGCGGCGCAAGAACGCGAGCAAATGACCTCGCGGGTGAACCATCCGGCGCGCGCGTGAAAATCGCGACCTACAATGTGAACGGCGTCAACGGCCGCCTGCCCGTTCTGCTGCGCTGGTTGCGCGAGAATCAGCCGGACATAGCCTGCCTCCAGGAACTCAAGGCGCCCGACGAAAAGTTCCCCGCGGCCGCGATCCGCGATGCCGGCTACGACGCCATCTGGCATGGGCAAAAGAGCTGGAACGGAGTCGCGATCCTGAGCCGCGCGGGCGAAATCCACGAGACGCGCCGCGGTTTGCCCGGCGATCCAGACGACAGCCACAGCCGCTATATCGAGGCCGCGATCAACGGCATCCTGATCGGCGGCCTTTATCTGCCCAACGGCAATCCGCGCCCCGGGCCGAAGTTCGACTATAAATTGCGCTGGTTTGAACGGCTGATCGAGCATGCCGCCGGATTACTCGCGAGCGGTCTTCCGGTGCTGCTGGCGGGCGACTTCAATGTCATGCCGACCGATCTGGATGTCTATAAACCCGAACGCTGGCTGGACGATGCGTTGTTCGCGCCGGAAGTCCGCAACGCCTATTTCCGGCTGATCGAGCAAGGATGGACCGATGCGCTGCGGACGCTGCATCCGGGCGAAACCATCTACACATTCTGGGATTATTTCCGGAATGCTTATGCCCGCAATGCCGGCCTCCGCATCGATCATCTGCTGCTAAGCCCGGCGCTGACCGCGCGCCTGGAGGACGCCCAGGTCGACGCCCATGTCCGCGGCTGGGAAAAAACCAGCGATCATGCGCCGGTCTGGGTAAAGCTGCGGGATTGAGCCTAGTCAAACAGGCTGGAGACAGAGCTTTCGTCGGAAATGCGTTTGATTGCCTCGGCGAGCAAGGGCGCGATCGGCAGCAGCCTGATCTTGCTCGAATCGCGCACCGGCTGGAGCGGCTGGATCGAATCGGTGATGATGAGCTCGGTTAGTTGCGAGCCTTCCACGCGCGCCACCGCGCCGCCCGAAAGCACGCCATGGCTGACATAAGCGACCACGTCTTCGGCGCCCGCCTCGCGCAATGCGGCGGCCGCATTGCATAACGTGCCTGCGGAATCGACGATGTCGTCGACCAATATGCAGAATCGGCCCTCGACCTCGCCGATGATGTTCATCACCTCACTTTCGCCCGGCTTTTCGCGGCGCTTGTCGACGATTGCGAGCGGGGCGTTGGACAGGCGTTTGGACAGGCTGCGGGCGCGGACCACGCCGCCCACGTCGGGCGAGACGACCATCAGGTTCCGCTTGCCGAAGCGCGCCTGGATGTCGGCCGAAATTACGGGAGCGGCGTAGAGATTGTCGGTCGGGATATCGAAGAAACCCTGAATCTGCCCGGCATGGAGATCGACCGACAGCACGCGATCCGCACCCGCGACGGTGATCAGATTGGCGACGAGCTTGGCCGAGATCGGCGTGCGAGGCCCCGGTTTCCGATCCTGGCGCGCATAGCCGAAATAAGGGATGACCGCGGTAATGCGCTTGGCCGACGCGCGGCGCAGCGCATCGATGCAGATCAGAAGCTCCATGAGGTTGTCGTTGGTCGGGTAGCCGGTCGACTGGAGCACGAACACGTCTTCGCCGCGGACATTTTCATGGATTTCGACGAATACCTCTTCGTCCGCGAAACGCCGGACGGACGCATCGGTGAGGCCGATCTCCAGATAGTCGGCGATTGCAGTCGCGAGGACGCGATTGGCGTTGCCGGTCATCAATTTCATGGGCGCGCGCTCTCCCTCTCGCGCTCCGCTCCTAGCGGGGCTGATGCGCGCGGGGAAGAGCGCAAGACACGGTGCCCTACGGCCAGAGCGAAAGCACGACCGCCATGATCAGGAACTGGAGCAGGTGGTAGCCCGAATTTATCAGCCAGAATGTCACGCCGCGATGCTCGTACAGATATTGAACCGCGAAGCTCGGAGCGATGATGCCGCCGGCAATCGCAACCGCCATCATCAGCGCATGATGGAGCGAGACCGGATGGCCAAGTAACAACGCAAATATGACGGCCGCAGTCAGCGCGGGAACGATGCCGATCGCGACCTTCAGGCCGACACCCTTGCCCCCCGGTGGATTATCGAGATCGACGCCCAGCTCGCGCGCCCAGGGACGCAGGAAGCCGACCGGCGAATACCAGAGAGCCCCCGGGAAATAGCCGGCAAGCGCCGCCACAATTACGGCCGCCCAGTTAAGGTCGTGAAGTTGCTGCATCGTCCCCTCCCACGTCTTGCACCCGAAAAAAATAGCATGTTTCGGGACGGAGTCCTGCCATAAAAGCCGACTTCAGCGGCTAGGCCTGTCGGGACGTCCCGCCTTGGCGGGCCCAGGGAGCAACGAGGATATCCTATGGCGACGTCGGCTGGAAGCGCCTGGACCTATCCGCGCAAGGTGCGCGATCCACTTCTGGCAGCGGCAGGTCTGCTGATGTTGCTGCTGGTTGGAGCCTTCGGAAGGCACCTTGGCCAGCCGCCGGTTGCGCTCGGGCCGTGGATGATCGTTCACCTGGCGACGATCCTGCCGGCAATACCCTTGGGCGCGCTGATGCTGATTCGGCGCAAGGGGGATCAGACGCATCGGCTTCTCGGTCGCCTATGGGCGGCGCTGATGATGATCGCGGCTCTCGCCAGCTTCGGCGTACACAATTTGATGGGCCATCTCGGCCCGATTCACATCCTGTCGGTGATAACCCTGATCGCGATCCCGCGTGCCATATGGGATGCGCGCAAGGGCCGGATCGCGCAGCACCGCCGGACAATGACGATCGTCTATGCGAGCTTGGTCACGGCCGGATATTTCACGCTGATTCCGACACGATTATTGGGACTCTTTCTGTTCGGTTGATGTGCATATTTGCCCGGCCGGACCGATGCACACGCGATCGGGCGATGCTTCGGCACAGCAGCTTCCCCGACTGGCGAACAGGCACTAGGGGCTGTGCATGACCCTTGTCGTCACCCGTTTCGCTCCGTCGCCGACCGGGCGCCTTCATGTCGGCAATATCCGCGCCGCACTCCACAATTGGCTGTGGGCGAGGAAGCATGGTGGCCGTTTCCTGCTGCGGCTGGATGACACCGATCTTGCCCGATCGACGGAGGAGTTCGCCGAGGCGATCCATGCCGATCTCGACTGGCTGGGCCTCACCCCGGATGGCGCCGTCAAACAATCGGCGCGGTTTGATTTGTACGAGGCGCGGTTCGCAGAGCTGCAGGCGGCGGGCCGGGTCTATCCCGCCTATGAAAGCGCGGAGGAGCTGGACCTCAAGCGCAAGATATTGGCCGGGCGCGGGCTGCCTCCGATCTACGATCGGGCCGCGCTCGCGCTGACCGAAGCAGATCGTGCGCAGCTGGAGGCGGACGGTAAAAGACCGCATTGGCGTTTCAGGCTCGATCACGAGGCGATGATCGCATGGGACGATCTGATCCGCGGGCCGCAGCATCTCGATCCCCGGCTTCAGTCCGATCCCGTCATACGCCGCGCGGACGGCAGCTGGCTCTATATGCTGCCGAGCGTGATCGACGATATCGAAATGGGCGTGAGCCACATCGTGCGCGGCGAGGATCACGTAACAAATGCCGGGCTGCAATTGCAGATGTTTGCGGCGCTCGGAGCCCCCGCTCCCGCCTTTGCCCACGAGGCCTTGCTGGTCGGCAGCGAGGGCAAATTGTCCAAACGGCTCGGCTCGCTCGGCGCGGACGCGTTTCGCGAGGACGGGATAGAGCCGATCGCGCTGGCGGCCCTGCTCGCGCGGATCGGAACGAGCGATCCGGTCGAGGCGGTGGCTGACATGGACCCGCTGATCGCGGGAATCGACTTCACACGCTTCGGGCGTGCGCCGGCGCGGTTCGATCTTGACGAGCTGCGCAGTGTCAACGCCCGCACGATCCACATGATGGAATTCGACGTGGTGCGCGAGCGGCTCCCGGACACGATGACTGAAGCCCTGTGGCTCGCGGTACGGCCGAATATCACGACCGTAAGCGGGGCGGCGGCGTGGCTGCGGATCGTCGAACATGGCATCGATCCTGCGGCGATCGACCCAGCGGACCGTGATTATCTGAGCGCGGCCGCGACGGCCGTGGCGGCGCTATCCTGGGGCGACGATCCCTGGCACGCGCTGACGGCACAGCTGAAGGACGTAACAGGGCGCAAGGGCCGGGCCCTGTTCCTGCCGCTGCGCGTGGCGCTGACGGGCCAGGAACATGGGCCAGACATGAAGGCGTTGCTGCCCCTGATCGGGCAAGAGCGCGCGGCTGACCGATTGGAGCGCGCCGCGGCGGCATGATCGCGCAGGGGCTGGCGCAGACGACGCTGCGCTCCTATTTTCGCGGCATGGCAGTCTTTCCCCGCCCCGCCCGCCCGCGCGCGCTCATCGCCGACATACAGCGGCTGTGGGCCGGCAGCACGCGGCGCTACAAGCTCGTATTCGGTGCGGCCGCGATCGGCATAACGTCGCTGATCGTCACCGGCTTCGTGATCGAATCGCGCTGGGGCATCATGCCGGAAGGGCCGGAGGTCACTTATGCATCGGATTGGCCGGCGACGCGTACCGATGCCGAGATCAAGGCTCAACAGCGGGTGGACGCGATCGAGCGGCGCAAATTTGCCGACGAGCGGCGGCGGCAGTTCAAGAAGCTGGACGATGCGCTGACAAGGCACGGATTCTGAACACCGACACCCGTTACATGGCGTCCGCGATCGCGCTTGGATCGCGCGGCCGCGGACGAACCGCCCCCAACCCCGATGTCGGTTGCCTGATCGTGCGTGACGGGCGCGTGATCGGACGTGGCTGGACGCAACCGGGCGGACGGCCGCACGCCGAGGCGATGGCGCTGGCCGAAGCCGGCGCGGCAGCCCAGGGCGCCACCGTCTATGTGACGCTGGAGCCATGCGCGCATGCCAGCGCGCGCGGACCTGCCTGCTCCGATCTGCTGGTCGAGGCGGCGCCCGCGCGCGTAGTGGCGGCGCTGACCGATCCCGATCCGCGCACCGCCGGCGAGGGCTTCGCGCGGCTGCTGACCGCGGGGATCGACCTGATTGAAGGCGTGTTGGCCGCAGACGCTGCACGGAGCATTGCCGGTTTTCTGACGCGCCAGGCTCTGGGGCGGCCGCACGTGACGCTCAAGCTGGCGCTGTCGCTCGACGGGATGATCGCGCGCGCGGACGGCGAGAGCCAATGGATCACCGGCCCGGCGGCGCGCGCCCACGCGCATCTCGAGCGCAGCCGGCACGAGGCGATCCTCGTCGGCCGGGGCACATGGGAAGCGGACACGCCGAAACTCGACGTGCGCTTGCCGGGGCTTGAGGATCGTTCTCCACGGCCCGTCCTCCTCTCATCGTCACCGCAGCGAAGGCCGGCGTCCATGGCTATTCCCGCGGACGGCAACGCGGAGGGAGAGAGCCATGAGTCCCAGCC
>DATMIP010000086.1:0-5166 GCA_035554515.1 Sphingomonas sp.
GCCTCCTCGATCCGATAAAAGCGTTCGGGAGCCGGGCAGCTGTTGAGGCCGCATTGGCAGCGATTCCCAAAGGATCTGGTCAGTTTGTTATGGGCTGAACCTAAGCCTCGTGCCGCTCGATCTCGCCGGCTACCACCGTGGGGTTCCGAGCCGGCCCGTGCTCAAGGTGCATTTCCTGTGTAACCGCGCCCGGATATTGTCGGATGTTTCCGGCACGTTCCTGCAGCGAACGAAGCAAGAAAACGATGTATTTTCTGCTAGTTAGGGCGCCCTCGGCATGTTCCGGAATTCCGGGCGCGGAAACTGAAAATCACGGTGTCGGCGGTTCGATCCCGTCCCTGGGCACCATCTTTCCCGCTCTCCTGACCGGCCGGGCCGCGCCCATTTAGTCGCAAGGAACTTAGGTCGGCGTCATGCTTTCCGAACCGCTGGGCAATAGCGGCGGGATATCAGGATATGAGCGGCACCGACCTGATGGCGCATCTGCAGGTAATCCTGCACCCTGATCCTTCGCGCACGGTCGTGCGGCCATTCGAACCCGGCGATCCCGACGGCTATGCCGTCAAGGATCATCCCCGCCTGCAGCGCATTACCGAGCGGGTTCTGTCGCTCGACGAGGAAGGGCTCGACGCTGAGCTCGGCCGGATAACCGATTCGTTCTGCAATCGTGGCGTGGACGTCGAAGCGGTATTACTCCGACGCTTCGACGAGGTTGCCAATCTTGGGGTCGATCGCGCGACGATAAGCCGCAAGCAGTCGCTCGTCATCGGGGGCTATTTTTGCGAGGAATATTCGTTCGAGGCAGCCGCTTTGTTCAATCCCAGCATCCTGTTGCCGCATGACCAATCGGGCCTGCCCGAAGGGACGATCCGCTTCGTGATGGCGCTCCGTGGGATCGGCGAGGGGCATGTCTCTTCGGTCACGTTCCGCACGGGGACTTGGACGCCCGGCGGCGAAGTCGAGATCGACGATCCGGGACCGGGCGCGATCGCACCCCAGGTCGAGCGAACCGAGGGAGACGACGATTATCAGTCCGTCTATATGAGCTGCGGCGGCACGCGTTCAATTTCGGAAACCGTGCTGTTTCCGGTCACGCCCGCGCAGCGTCAGGGGATTGAGGATCTGCGGCTGGTGTCGTTCGTGGAGGATGATGGCCGCGTCAGCCATCTCGGCACCTATACCGCCTTCAGCGGTATGGCGGCGCGATCGGAACTTTTGCGCGTCGGTCCCGACTTCAAGAGCTTTGAGATGCACCCGCTGCGCGGCACGGGGGCCGCGAGCAAGGGCATGGCCTTGTTTCCGCGCCGGATCGACGGGCGCTACGCAATGCTCGGGCGGCAGGACAATGAAAATATCTGGCTGATCCAGTCGGACGATCTGCTGACGTGGGATGTTGGCGAAAGGATCATTCCGCCCAAATATTCCTGGGAATTCGTCCAGATGGGCAATTGCGGCTCGCCGATCGAGATAGACGAGGGCTGGCTCGTTCTGACCCACGGTGTCGGATCGGTGCGCAATTACTGCATCGGCGCCTGCCTGCTCGACAGGGATGACCCCAGCCGGCTGATCAAGCGCATGCGCCTGCCGCTCGTCCATCCCAGCCCAAAGGAGCGCGACGGCTATGTGCCGAACGTAGTCTATAGTTGCGGCGGGCTGGTCCACGATCGGATATTGTTGCTGCCTTATGGTGTCGCCGACAGCTTCACGACATTCGCCAGCGTTCCCATCGACGATCTGCTCGCGGCAATGGTGTAGCGCGCCGCTATCGCTTACATGAAAGCCGGTGGCGCTTCGCCGCGGAGAGGTTCGGACGGATGCGGGTGTTGCGTGGGCTGTGGAAGCTGCTGGTCGGCGTCAAGGATGCGCTGGTGCTGCTACTCCTGCTGCTCTTTTTCGGGCTGCTCTATGCTGCCTTGACCGTTCGCCCGAATCCGAAGCTCGCGTCCAGCGGCGCGCTGGTCGTCAGGCTCGACGGCGCGCTTGTGGAACAGCCCGAGGATGCCGATCCGCTCGCGATCATTTCGGGGAATGGACCCGCGACGCGTGAATACAGGCTGCGCGATGTCGTGCGCGCGATCCGCTTCGCCGCGACCGACCCGGCGGTAAAGGCGGTGGTTCTCGACCTCGACCGGTTCAGCGGCGGCGGCCAGGCGGCGATCTCCGCCGTCGGCGGGGCGCTCGACGAAGTCCGCCGGACCGGCAAGCCCGTGCTGACCTTCGCCACCGGTTACACCGACGATGGCTATCAGCTTGCCGCCCATGCGAGCGAGATATGGCTCGATCCGATCGGCGCGGTTCTGCTGGCGGGTCCCGGCGCGCCGCATCTCTATTACAAGGGCCTGCTCGACAAGCTCGGCGTGACGACCCACGTTTATCGTGTCGGCCGGTTCAAGTCGGCGGTCGAACCCTACATCCGGACCGACCAGTCGCCGGAAGCGCGCGCGGCGAGTCAGGCCCTTGCCGATTCACTCTGGGCAAGCTGGCAGCAGGAAGTGACGCTGGCCCGGCCCAGGGCGACGGTGGCGGCTTATGCGGTCGATCCGGGAGCAGCGCTCTCCGCGGCCGGTGGCGATAGCGCCAGGGCGGCGGCGGCGGCGGGCCTGGTCGACAAGCTTGGCGATCGCATCGCCTTTGGACAGCGTCTGATCGGACTGGCGGGTGCCGACGGCACCGGCGCGCCGGGTGGTTTCTCGTCGCTGCCGCTCAACAATTATCTCGCCGCGCATCCTGAAAAGGATGGCGGCAAGGTCGGCGTTCTGACCGTCGCCGGGGACATCGTCGACGGTAGCGCGGGTCCCGGCCGTGCGGCGGGCGACACGCTCGCGCGGCTGTTGACCGACGAACTCGGCAAGCATCGTATCAAAGCTTTGGTCGTGCGCGTCGATTCGCCCGGCGGTTCGGTGACCGCGTCGGAGCGGATCCGAAGCGCGATTCTCGCGGCCAAGGCGCAGAAGCTGCCGGTGATCGTATCGATGGGATCGGTCGCGGCATCGGGGGGCTATTGGGTATCGACGCCCGGCGACACGATATTCGCCGAACCCTCGACCATCACCGGCTCAATCGGCGTCTTCGGGATCATTCCGACCTTTGCCGGCACGCTCCAGAAGCTGGGCCTGTCGGCGGATGGCGTCGCGACCACGCCGCTGTCCGGCCAGCCGGACGTGTATCGCGGGACCTCGCCGGCCTTCGACGCGCTGGTTCAGACGGGAATCGAGAATATCTATGCGCGCTTCACCGGGCTCGTTGCCCAGTCGCGTCACCTGACCCCGCAACGGGTCGACGAAATCGGCCAGGGCCGCGTCTGGGCCGGCGGGGTCGCCCGGCAGATCGGGCTGGTCGATCGGTTCGGCTCGCTCGATGACGCGATCGCCTTTGCCGCCAGGGCTGCCGGGCTTTCCGGATCGGATGCGCAGCCGCGCTGGATCGAGCAGCAGCCCAATGGCTGGAAGGCCATGCTGCGCGACTGGAGTCAGAAGCGCGACACCGACACCGATGCGGCCGTCGATCCCTGGACGCGCATCGCCCGCCGGCCGCAGGAGCTGCTGGTTCGCGCGCTCGCCGACGCGCGGGCGCTTGCTTACGGGCCGGCGATCCAGGTGCGCTGCATCGAATGCGGGACGGCGATTCCCGTGCGCGCCCCGGATCGGGCGACGCTGGCGGCGGTACTGGCGAGCCGTCTTGGCTTCTGATCTTCCCTGAGAACGGGGAAGTATCGAACGGTGGAACCGGTGGACGGCCCGGAGCCCCCAACGGGTATCGCGCCTTTGCAACTTATCCATTAGAGCCCAAGCCCAATGGCGAATAATAATACCCCCCGGCCGATACGCGGCACCCAGGATATGATCGGCGAACAGGCCGCACGCTTTGGCAAGGTCGTCGAGACGTTCGATTATGTGCGCAAGCTATACGGCTTCGGCAGGGTCGAGACGCCGGTGTTCGAGGCGACGTCGGTCTTCTCGCGCTCGCTCGGCGAAACCACCGATGTCGTCTCCAAGGAGATGTACACCTTCGAGGATCGCGGCGGCGACAGCCTGACCTTGCGCCCCGAATTCACCGCCGGGATCGCGCGCGCCTATCTGACCGAGGGCTGGCAGCAATATGCGCCGCTCAAGATCGCGACCCACGGCCCCTTGTTCCGCTACGAGCGCCCGCAAAAGGGACGCTTCCGCCAATTCCACCAGCTGGACGCCGAGATTATCGGCGCGGCCGAGCCGGCGGCCGATGTAGAATTGCTCGCCTTTGCAGATCAGCTGCTGGGCGAACTGGGCGTGGCCGATGGCGTCACGCTCCAGCTCAACACGCTGGGCGACAGCGCGACGCGCGAGGCGTGGCGCCAGGCGCTGGTCGCGCATTTCGAAAATGCACGCGACGCGCTATCGGAAGAAAGTGTCGATCGCCTTGCCAAGAATCCGCTGCGCATCCTCGACAGCAAGGATCCGCGCGACCGCCCGGTCGCCGATGCCGCGCCTGAGATCGACGCGCATATGTCGAGCGAAGCCGGTGCCTTCTTCGAGGCCGTGACCAGGGGGCTGGATGCCGCCGGCGTCAAATGGACGCGCAATGCGCGGCTGGTGCGGGGTCTGGATTATTATCGGCATACGGCGTTCGAGTTCGTCACCGACCGGCTCGGCGCGCAGGGCACCGTGCTTGGCGGCGGCCGCTATGACGGGCTGATCGAGACTTTGGGTGGGCCGCATACGCCGGCGGTCGGATGGGCGGCGGGCATCGAGCGGCTGGCGATGCTGATCGAGGCGCCGGCGGCTGACCAGCTGGACGTCGTCGTCATCCCGTTAGGCGAAGAGGCAGCATTCCATGCGGTGAGCATAGTGACGGATCTGCGCCGTTGGGGCCATGTCGTAGACATGTCTTTCAAGGGAAACATGAAGAAACGCCTCACCAAAGCCAACGATCGCGCTGCCGCGCTCGCCATCATTCTCGGCGACGATGAGATTGCGACCAACGTTGCGGCGGTCAAAGATTTGACGAGTGGAGAGCAGACGGGCGTGAAAATTGCTGACCTGCACGACCACATTTCCGGATGTCTTGCGAAACTTGGACGAGGACCGATGCGCGGGTGGACAGTTTACGCACCGCGCGGGGTAACAACGCTCGCATGATCACGATCCCGCTTGACCTTATCCGCCCGATCGAGGCGCGTCGAAAGCT
>DATMIP010000087.1:0-7413 GCA_035554515.1 Sphingomonas sp.
GCCGCAGGATCGTCTTGAGCCTGCTCGCCTCGATGCGGCGCGGATCGCTGAGATAGATTTCGTGATGCTTGCCCGTTGGCCGTAATCGATGCGCGGGCAGGAATTCGTCGTGAAGCTTTCGCAACACCGGCGCCTCATCGTCATAGGAACCGACGTGGAGAATCTGAACCGCACGCTTTTCCTCCAGCGGCGATAGGCGGACCTTCTCGAACGACAGTGCCGGCTTCTTGCGCGCCACGTCCCCAAGCGCCTGTCCGACGATCTGGTCGCCGACGAAATCGGGCACGCAGATCATCATCGTCCACATCCATTCCGATTTCCGCCGGTCGAGGAATGCCCTCATATCCGGCGCCCACCACAGGCCTTCGAGCGGCGGCACCACATAATCGCGTCCAAGCACGCGCTTGCTGGCAAATTTGACGGCATAGGATGCCGCGTAGAGCGTCTCCACGGCCGCACCATAATCGGGGCTGCAATTGGGATCGCCGGCACCATCGATCATGAGATAACGGAGCGGGGGAATGTCGATGACAACAAATTGGCCCGGAGGAGGAGAATAAAGCGGGGCCATTTCCCGCTTCAGATCGACCTTGCCCAATCGCTTTATCCCCGGCGGCCCGTTCACCGGCACGTCCGCCACATAGAGCCGCGCGGTGCTTCGTCGAGATGGAAATGATCCCGGTGGGCGGGGTTATAATCGGGCGACAGGGTCGTGGCAAACAGCCGGCAAGCTCCCTGGCGCAGGTCGCGAAGAAACAGCCCCTTGATTCCCGCTGTCCCCCAATCGCGCGCGATCGCGACGCGACGCCCATCGGCCAGCACAAAGCCGCCAATGTCGATCGCGCGGGCATAAGCATGTTCGCTCCAATCGCCGGCGGGCCGACCATATAGGCGCCGGCAGGAATAACTCCCAAAATGCTCGATGGCCGCTACCCGCACGCCGAAGCGCCGTTCGGCAGCCGGCTGGACCACCTCGCGTTCCCAGACCGCCAATGCAGCGGCGAGCGGGCAGGCGAGCGGGGGCGCGGAGGGTCGGTAGCGCGGGCCGCGACGTCCGCGGGCCGGCCATGCAATTCCGCCACGGACGCGACAATGAGCGCGGCCGATATCGGGCAGGGCATGGTAGGCGATACCGGCCTGATCGAGGAGGGTGCGGCATTGCGGCCCGTCAAGCGCCGCGATCTTGCCTGCCGTGGCTAATCCGACCGGCGCGTCGAGATCGAGCGGTGTCCACGGGAGGTCCTCCGGCGGCAAATGCGGTAAGACGTAAACGAGCGCGAGCGTCATGCCGACGCCTGCGACCAGCGCCAGCATCAGCAATCGTCGCAGGCAGCGCAGGAACGCCATCGCATTCCCCGACGTTCGGCGGCATTAGGCGTTCCCAGGAGCGACCAGCATTATCCGGGGAGATTGGAATCATGCCCGCAACCCGCCTTTCCACCAAGCGTGTCGAAAAACCCTGGGGACGCCGCGACCTGTGGCCCGCTTTCGAATCGGTGCCCGAGGGTGGCGCGCCTGTCGGCGAAATCTGGTTCGAGGTGCCGGGCGAGGCCGATGGCAGCGCCGGCGGCCCCGAGCTCCTGATCAAATATCTGTTCACGAGCGACAGATTGTCGGTCCAGGTTCATCCCGACGATGCCACGGCGCGGCGGCAAGGCTTTCCGCGCGGCAAGGACGAAGCCTGGGTGATCCTCGCGGCCGATCCGCACGCATCGATCGCGATCGGCACGCTCAATCCGATGACCCGCGATGAATTGCGCAACGCTTCGATTGATGGGTCGATCGAGCAATTGCTCGACTGGAAAGCGGTCAAGCAGGATGACAGCTATTATACGCCGGCGGGAACGATCCATGCGATCGGCCCGGGACTGACGCTCGTGGAAGTCCAGCAGAATGTGGATCTGACCTATCGGCTCTATGATTATGGCAGCGATCGCGAATTGCATCTCGACGCGGGCGTCGCGGCGAGCAATCCGGTGCCTTATGTTGCCCCGTACAAGGCGCACGCGATTGCCGATGGACGCGCAATCCTCGCCGATGGCCCGAAATTCGTGCTCGAACGATGGAACAGGGCCGGCAGTGGAACGCTCACGAGCGATGGTCGGCCGATCTGGCTGGTGCCTCTGTCCGGCAGCGGCACGATCGATGGCCACGTGCTGGAAAGCGGGAGCGTCTGGCTGGCCGACGGCGAGACCTCGCTGGCGCTCGATGATCGGGCGGATATGTTGGTGGCATATCCCGATGCGGGCGTGATCGACGCCCTGTGGCCGTAGCGCCACACCCAATTCCGCCCGATACATAAATCTGTCACAAAAGCATCGTAGCGCCTTTTTGCCGACCGGCAGGGCCGGCTCAAAGGGAAATCACAAATGACGTTTCGTCGCACGCTGCTCGCGGGCGCGGCTCTTGGCGCCTTGGCGCTTGCCGGCCCTTCGCTCGCCAAGCCACCGGTTCGCCACAAGCATGCAGCGGCCGGCGCCAATGATGCGCTGATCGCTCAGATCAAAGCGTTGCAGGAGCAGGTCGCCGATCTGAGCGCCCGCCTCAACGTGACCGAGGCAGCGCAGCGCGAAACCGTCGCAAACGTCAACTCGGCGCAGGTCGCTGCGACCACCGCCGCCACCCAGGCGGCGCAGGCGCAAACCGCCGCAGCCGCCGCCCAGACTTCGGCAACCGCGGCAACCAGCGCCGCGACCAAGGCCGTGCCGGCCGCAGTCAAGACCGAGCTCGCGTCCTTCGCGAAGGGAAAATGGTGGGATTCGACCACGGTTTCGGGCCGGATGTATTTCAACTTTTCGAATCTGAGCACCAAGGTCAACGGCGTTAAGCCCACGGGTGCCGGCTCGGTCAACGGCACCGGCTTCAACATCAAGCGCTTCTATCTGGGCGTCGACCATACGTTCAGCCCGATGTTCGCGGGCAACGTGACCATGGACGTGTCGAACGTCGTCGGTCAGACCAGCAATACGAACTTCACCGCCACCGGTACGCCGGCGGGCAGCAATCTGCCGGCACTGGTCGGCAAGGGCTTCTACATCAAGAAGGCCTATCTGCAGGCGAAGCTCGATCCTGCGCTGATCATCCGCCTTGGCGCCGCCGACCTTCCGTGGGTGCCTTATGTCGAAGGCCAATATGGCTATCGCCATATCGAAAATGTGCTGATCGATCGGATCAACTACGGCACGTCGGCCGATTGGGGCGTTCACGTCCTCGGCGATCTGGCCGGCGGGCTGGTGAGCTATCAGGTGTCGGTGATCGACGGGGCTGGCTACCGCAACGTCAAGGTTACCAAATCGGTCGATCTCGAAGCCCGGGTGTCGGTTAATTACAAGGGGTTCTATGGCGCGATCGGTGGCTATACGGGCGATCGTGGCAACAATGTCGAGGGCGCTGTGACGCCGCATAAGGCGACTCGCGAGAACGCGATAGTGGGCTACAAGAACAAGCTGTTCAATGCCGGCGTCGAATATTATCACGCCAAGAATTGGAACAACGTGACAACCGCCACAGAAGACAAGGCCGACGGCTGGTCTGCGTTCGGTAATGTCAACTTCAACAAGACGTGGAGTGTTTTCGGCAAATATGAATGGGTTAAGCCAACCAAATTGTCGAACGATAATCTGAAGGACCAATATTACAATCTTGGTATTCAGTGGGAACCGGTGAAGATTGTCGACCTGGCGCTCGTCTACAAGCATGACAATGTCAAGAATGGCACGTTCGGGACCCAGAACGGCACGATCGGCGGCCCCAATCCGACGGGCTCGCTCACGGGCGGCAAGGGGTCCTACAACGAAATTGGCCTATACGGTCAGCTTCGCTTCTAAGGCGGCACGCCTCTCCATCCTTTCACTGGGGCGGTCCGGGAAACCGGGCCGCCCTTTTCTTGCCCCGGCGCGACCGCTGCGCCGCATGGGACGGATATGGTGGGCGAGCGTCACGGACGCGGAAAAGCATTACACCAAGGGCGGCTTCACCCTATTGTGCCCCGGATGAAGCGCCCTCGATCTGGCCGATCGCACCGACCTTCGCCTTGAGCGAGATTGCGTCCAGCTTGTCGATGGGCAAGCTCGTGAAGAGCGATATGCGATTTTCGAGAAAGCGCAGCGCCTGACAGAAGGCATGGTCGCGTTCGTCCTCATCGCCGACGCAGGCACAAGGATCCTCGATCCCCCAATGGGCGGTGACCGGATGGCCTGGCCAGACCGGACAGGCTTCCTCCGCCGTGTCGTCACAGACGGTGAACACGAAATCCATCGTCGGCGCATCCGGCGTGGAGAATTCGTCCCAGCTCTTGGGGCGGAGGTTCGCCGTTTCGAATCCGAGCCGGGCAAGGACATTCAGCGCGCCCGGGGCGATTGCCTCGTCGGCGGAGCTTCCCGCCGAATAGCCCCGGAAACGGCCCTCGCCCTCACGGTTCAGGATCGCTTCCGCGAACACCGAGCGGGCCGCATTGCCTGCGCAAAGGAAGAGAACATTGTAGACCTTGTCAGGCATCACGCGCTCCGTCAGCTTGGTGGGTTCAGTAGCGGCGGGAGCGCAAAGCAGGCGCTCCCGCGACAACGGCGGCCGGTGAATGGTGAACGTCTCGAATGCTCCGCCCCGTAACGACCGGATAGTAGCCATTAGCGTTACAGATTTATGATATGGCCATTGGATGCGCCGCGCCGGCTATGGCGCTAGCCTCGAACCAGGTATCGTTCGGCCGTTCTGGGTAAGAACCAGGCCGGTGACCTTGCCCGCCGCATCGGCCGTGAACTGAATTTGCGCATCGACTACTCGATAGAAGAAACGTAGTGGCGCCGCCGCAAAAATGGCAAAGGGGGGCTGGCCGGTCAGTTGCGCCGTTAGGCCGTCGCCACTGCGGACAATCGTGAGGACGATGGCGGGGCCCAGTTGGTACCGGCCGGCGACCCGGTCAATTTCTGCCGGTGGCAAGGTGACCGCGACATAAGCTTTTGGTGCGGGTGGGGCGGGCGGCACTGGCGTGACGGGCAGCAGCGGTTTGCCCAGCAGCGCAAACTGAACAAGGTCGTCGCTCGCCGGCTCGACCGCAGCATTCGTCAGCACCACTGCCGCGCGGCCCGTCGCGGGCTGATAGGCCATGGCGGTGCGGAAGCCGCCGGTGCCGCCATTGTGAAAGACGATCTCGCCCGACGGGGCCGGGAAGATCAGCCAACCCAACCCGATCTCAGGTCCCGAAGGATCGGCGCTGATAGGACGGCGATCAGCCAGCATCCGCGCAAAGGCCGGCGCGAGCGGCGTCTTCTGCTTCCCCATAGCGGCATCGAGGAACTTGAGCAGATCATCGCTTGTCGACCGAATCGCCCCTGCGCCGGCAAGCGCCGCCAGCTGCCACGGCTTGGCAGCGCGCAAATATTGGTCGTGGCCAGCCGCGAACCGAGCTTGGAGAGCGGGCGTCAGCGTGATCGCGGTGTCGCCCATTCCCAGCGGCCCGGTGATCCGCTGCCGGAGCAAGGTTTCGTAATCACCGTTCGCCGCACGAGCCAGCAGATAGCCGAGCAGCCCCGCGCCGAGATTTGAATATTCGAACTGGCTGCCGATATCGCGGGTCAACGTATAACCGGTCAGAAACGCGAGCAACTTCTTCGCGTCATAATCCGCATAGGGGTCGTCGGGATCGGCGAAGGTCATGTTGTCGGGCAGGCGCGGCAGGCCCGAATAGTGGCTGGCGAGATCGCGCAGCGTGATCTTGCGTCCATTACGTGACGGCATCGTCGCGCCCGCGGGCAAATATTTCTCGGCCGGATCGTCGATCGAGACTTCGCCGCGGATCGCCATGTCGGCAAGGAGCAGCGACGTGAAAACCTTCGACATCGATCCGACTTCGAATACGGTATTGCTATCGAAGGCCTTCTCGCCGGCGGGCCCACGCGTGAAGGTCCGATGACCCGATGCGTCCGCAACCCCCACCACGATGCCCTCGCCAGCGCGGCCCTCGATCCGTGTCTCGAGCGCCCTGATTATTTCAGCATCGGCAGGGACCCGCCAAGTCGCCGAATCCGCAGGCGGAGGCGCCGACGCGGCAGGGACAGGACCGGCGGTCAGAACCAGTGGCAGCGCGCTGCCCTGTTTCCATACGCCATTCCAAGCAGCCGCCGCTGCGTCCCACTTGCCTTCATAGCCGCCGGCGACGGCAGGAACGGCAAAGCGGAGCGTGCCGTCGCGCACGCCGACATCAGCGAGGGCGATGCCGAACGCATTTTGATCGGGGCTGTCCAGCGTGCCGCTGAGGGAACCGCCCTCGCCTTGCCTGATATGTACCGCCAGCCGCAGCTTCGCCGCCGCGTTCACCTCAAGCGTGCCGTGCCAGTCGCCGCGCGCCTCCTGTGCAAGCGCCGACGAAGCCAGTCCCAATCCGACCAATCCGGCCAATCCGACCAATCCATGAATTTGCCGCATCATCATGTCCCGCCACCCGTCGAGCGCGGAGTTCCTGATAGCGCGACGCCGTTGGCCGGAAAAGGGATCAGGTCGTGGGGAGGCGATCCGCCCAAGCCAAGAAAAAGAGCGGCCTTGGTTTCCCGGGGCCGCCCTTTGAAAGGCCATATTGACGAGGTTGCTAGCGCTTCGAGAACTGGAAGCTGCGGCGGGCCTTGGCCTTGCCGTACTTCTTACGCTCGACCGCGCGGCTGTCGCGGGTCAGGAAGCCGGCGGCCTTGACGGGTGCGCGCAGCACCGGCTCGTAGCGCGTCAGCGCCTGGGCGATGCCATGCTTGACCGCGCCGGCCTGGCCCGAAAGCCCGCCGCCGGCGACGGTCGCGATCACGTCATATTGACCGTCGCGTTCGGCGACGCCGAACGGCTGGTTGATGACGAGACGTAGCGTCGGACGCGCGAAATAGACTTCCTGATCACGGCCATTGACGGTGATCTTGCCCGAACCGGGCTTGATCCAGACGCGGGCAACCGCGTCCTTGCGCCGGCCCGTGGCATAAGCGCGGCCCTGCTTGTCGATCTGCTGCTCGCGCAGCGGCATCGGCGCGGGTGGCGGGCCCGATTGGGATATCGGGGCTTCGTCGGCGGCCGGGAGGCCGGCGGTGGCGGCAGAAGCGGGCGGGGCGGGCGGCGCTTCGGGCGCGGCCTGGCCGGTGAGGTTCGCCAGATCGGCGAGAGACTGACGGGTGTCGGACATTATGCGCCCACCTTGTTCTTGCGGTTCATGCCCGCGATATCCATCACTTCGGGCGACTGCGCGGCGTGATCATGTTCGGTGCCCTTGAAAATGCGCAGGTTACGCATCTGCTGGCGACCGAGCGGGCCGCGCGGGATCATGCGCTCGACGGCCTTTTCGAGCACGCGCTCCGGGAATTTGCCGTCCAGCACCTTGGCCGCGGTGATTCCCTTGATGCCGCCGGCATAACCGGTGTGCTTGTAATAGATCTTCTGGCC
>DATMIP010000088.1:0-2094 GCA_035554515.1 Sphingomonas sp.
CACGGGCCATGGTCTATGCTCTCCCTTACGCGGCCATGTCGTCACGGTCGTCACGACGGGGGCGGTCGCCCCGGTCGCCGCGGTCCGGACGGTCACCACGGTCACCGCGGCCACGCTCACGATCGCGCTCGCCGCGGCGCATCATCGCCGACGGGCCGTTTTCCAGCTCGTCGACACGCACCGTCATGAAGCGGATAATGTCTTCGTTGATGCCAAGCTGCCGCTCGAGCTCGGCGACGACGCCGGTCGGCGCGTCGATATCGAGCATCACATAATATGCCTTGCGGTTCTTGGCGATGCGATAGGCGAGGCTGCGGAGCCCCCAGGATTCGGTCTTTACGACCTTGCCTTTGCCTTCCTCGACGATCTTGGTGGCGGATTCCGCCAGCGCGTCTACCTGTGCCTGGGCAAGGTCCTGACGCGCGAGAAACACATGCTCGTAAAGAGCCATGTCACGTCTTCCTGTCTTGGCCGATCGCTGATGCCCGCGCCCATCGCGGGAATCCCTCCGGCTGTCGTTCGAAAATAAAACCGGGCGGGAAGCCTGGAGCCTCCGCCCGGATGACGCGGCCTATGGCGCAAAAGCGGTGCGGAGGCAAGGGTCGGCCGGCGACGGGGGCGTGCCACGCTTGGCAAGAGTGCGGCGCACCGATAGGCAGCCGCCTGAACGACGAACAGAGAGGGTCATGCGCGCTTTCATATTTCCCGGTCAGGGTAGCCAGGCCGTCGGCATGGGCGTGGATCTCGCCGCCGCCAGCACGGCTGCGCGCGCGGTCTTCGAAGAGGTCGACGACGCGCTCGGGCAGAAATTATCGCAGATCATGGCCGAGGGGCCGACGGACGAACTGATGCTGACCGAAAACGCTCAGCCCGCGATCATGGCCAACGCCATCGCCGTGTTGCGCGTGCTGGAAAGCGAGGGCGGTATCCGTCTTGCCGACAAAGCGGAGTATGTCGCGGGGCACTCGCTCGGCGAGTATAGCGCGCTGTGTGCGGCGCAGGCGTTCGATCTCGCCACGACGGCACGGTTGCTCAGGCTGCGCGGTCAGGCGATGCAGGCAGCGGTGCCCGTGGGCCAGGGAGCGATGGCCGCGCTCATCGGCGCGGATTTTGCGCTGGCGGAGGCGCTCTGCGCCGATGCGGCACAGGGCGACATATGCCAGGCGGCCAACGATAATGGCGGTGGGCAGGTCGTCATTTCGGGGCACAAGGCCGCGGTGGAACGCGCGATGGCGCTGTCCAAGGAGCGCGGCGTCAAACGGGCATTGCTGCTGCCCGTGTCGGCGCCGTTTCATTGCGCGCTGATGCAGCCCGCCGCCGATGCGATGGCCGACGCGCTGGGCAAGGCTGTCGTGCGCACGCCGTTCGTGCCGGTTTACGCGAATGTCACCGCCGTGCTGGCCAGCGATCCCAACGATATTCGCGCGCTGCTGGTACGGCAGGTAACCGGCACGGTGCGCTGGCGTGAGAGTATCGAGGCGATGTGGGCGGCCGGCGTCACGGATTATGTGGAATTCGGGGCAAAGGTGCTCGGCCCGATGATCAAGCGGATTGTGCCCGATGCCAACACGATCAGCGTCGTCACGATGGCCGATCTAGAGGCGCTGGCGGCGGGTTTGTAAGGCTGGGAGAAGCAGGATGTTCGACCTTTCAGGCATGACCGCATTAGTGACGGGCGCATCAGGTGGAATTGGCTCGGCCATTGCGAAGGCGCTTGCGGTGCAGGGCGCCACGGTGGCGCTGTCCGGCACGCGCCAGGACGCGCTCGAGGCGGTCAGGGCCGAGATCGGCGGCGAGGCGGTGACCGTACCGGCCAACCTGTCCGATCCACAATCGGTTGAGGCGCTGATCCCCTCGGCACTGAATGCGCTGGGCGGTCGGCTCGACATATTGATCAACAATGCCGGCGTCACACGCGACAATCTTGCGATGCGGATGAAGGATGACGAATGGTCGCAGGTGATCGCGATCAATCTTGAGGCGGCATTCCGCCTGGTCCGCGCCGCAAGCCGGCCGATGATGAAGTCGCGCTTCGGGCGGATCATATCGATCACGTCGGTGGTGGCGTGGGCAGGCAATCCGGGCCAGGCAAAT